>JAOPVN010000024.1 GCA_025966175.1 Modestobacter sp.
GGCGGCGGGGGCCGCCGGACCGGCCGCGACGGGGGCGGGCCGTGCTCACCCGGGTCAGGCCTCGCGCAGGGCCAGCCGCGGGAACGCGGCGGCACCGGCGTACCGGGCGGCGTCGTCGAGCTCCTCCTCGATCCGCAGCAGCTGGTTGTACTTGGCGACCCGCTCGCTGCGGGCAGGGGCACCGGTCTTGATCTGCCCGCAGTCGAGGGCGACGGCGAGGTCGGCGATCGTGGTGTCCTCGGTCTCGCCGGAGCGGTGGCTCATCATCGAGCGGTAGCCGGCGCGGTGGGCCAGGTTGACCGCGTCGAGGGTCTCGGTGAGCGTCCCGATCTGGTTCACCTTCACCAGCAGCGCGTTGGCCGCGCCCCGCTCGATGCCGTCGGCCAGCCGGGCGGGGTTGGTGACGAACAGGTCGTCGCCGACGATCTGCACCCGGTCCCCGAGAGCCTGGGTGAGCGACACCCAGCCGTCCCAGTCCTCCTCGGACAGCGGGTCCTCGATCGAGACGATCGGGTAGGCGTCGACCAGGCCCGAGTAGTACTCGATGAGGTCGCCGGAGGCCAGGGTCTTGCCCTCGAAGGCGTACCCGGCGTCGCTGTGGAACTCGGTGGCGGCGACGTCCAGGGCGAAGGCGATGTCGGTGCCGACGGTGTAGCCGGCCTTGTCCACCGCCTCCACCATCAGGTCCAGCGCGTCCCGGTTGCTGGGCAGGGACGGCGCGAAGCCGCCCTCGTCGCCGAGGCCGGTGGACAGCCCGCGCTGCTTCAGCACCGACTTGAGCGCGTGGTAGGTCTCGGTGCCGATCTGCAGCGCCTCGGCGAAGGTAGCGGCCCCGATCGGGGCGATCATGAACTCCTGCACGTCGACGTTGCTGTCGGCGTGGGCACCGCCGTTGAGGATGTTCATCATCGGCACCGGCAGCAGGTGCGCCGACGGACCGCCCACGTAGCGGAACAGTGGCAGCCCGGCGGACTCCGCCGCGGCCTTGGCGACGGCGAGGCTCACGCCGAGGATCGCGTTGGCCCCGAGGCGGGACTTGTCCGGGGTGCCGTCGAGGTCGATCAGCCGCTGGTCGACCAGTCGCTGCTCGGTCGCGTCGTAGCCGACGAGCTCGGGGCCGATGACGTCCAGGACGCCGTCGACGGCCTGGGTGACGCCCTTGCCTCCGTACCGCTCACCACCGTCGCGCAGCTCCACCGCCTCGAAGGCACCGGTGGAGGCGCCGCTGGGGACGGCGGCCCGGGTGATCGTCCCGTCGTCGAGGGCGACCTCGACCTCCACGGTGGGGTTTCCGCGCGAGTCGAGGATCTCTCGCGCGCCTACGGCGTCGATGCTGGCCACGGACTGCAGCCTAGCCAGCTCACCGCACTCTCGCGGGACACCCTCGCCGGAGGCTGGGGCAGGGCGGCCGTCCGCCCAGGTCGGGCTGGGACGATGACCGGCGATGACCCCGCCGCCGACGTCCCCCTCCCCACCCCGCCGGCACCGGCGCGCGGCCCGGCAGCTGCTGCTCGGGCTGGTCCCCGTGCTCGTCGTGGGGCTGGTGCTGCTCGTCGCGCTGGCGCTGCGGCTGGCCGACGTGCGGGCGCCGCTGGCCGCGGCGAGCGCCTCGACGACCGCGACCGTGACCGAGGTGGGGACGGCGCCCGACGGCCGCGGGCTGGTGGTCACCTTCCCCGCCGAGGACGGCACAGAGCGCACCGGGGTGATCGAGCTGCAACGGGCCCTGGACGTGCCGGTCGGGGCGCAGCTGACGGTGCACTACGACCCCCGGGCGCCGAACGGGTCACCGGTGTACACCGACGGGGACGCCACGTCGGCCGCGGTCAGCGACGTCCTGTTCGGCCTGGTCGTCGTCGTCCTCGTGCTGCTGCTCACCTCGGCCCTGACGCTGGCCCGGCTGCTGGGGCGGCCCCGGTTGCACCTCCGCCCGGTCGTCCGGCTCACTGCCACCCACGTCGTCGTCCGGCGGGGGCTGCTGGTGCGCAGCTGGCTGGAGCTCGACAGCTCGGCGGGGCTGCGTCGGCTGCCGGTGTACTGGGCACCCGAGCTGGACCGCATGCCGCCGAGCACCCGGATCGAGGTGCACGGCGACCCGGCCCGCGACCGGCTGGTGCTCCCGGTGGTCGGCGGCACCGAGATCTGGCCGTCCGGGCGGGTGCGCAGCCGGGAGCCGCGCGGCGACCTCCGCCAGGCCGCCGTCGACCCGGCGGCGGCCGACGTGAGCCTGGCCCGGCAGGCCCGGGCCGACGCGGCGTTCCTCCTCCTGGCCCCGGTGCTCGGCCTGCTGTGGGCCTACGTCGACAGCAGCGGGGCGGCCGGCTTCCTGGTGGCGACCGTGCTGTCAGCGGCGGTGCTGTTCTGGGTGCCGCAGCTGCTCGGGTCCGACCCGCGGGCCACCGGCCGGCCCTGACGCCGGCTCAGCGCTCGGCGCCGGCGGTCTCCTCCACCGGGTCCCGCTCGGCCTGCTCCTCCTCACTGGGCCCGGTGAACGCCCGGGACCGCTCGCGTGCCTCGGCGCTGCCGGTGACCAGCCCCTCCGGGGGGCGGGCTGCGCCGTCGGCCGCCGGGGCCGAGGTGTGGGCCGGGGCCGCAACCGGGGCCGGGGCCTCCTCGAAGCCGGCGGGGCCCTCGTTGCGGACCTTGGGCAGCGCCGTCGGGTGTTCCCGCTGCAGCCGGACGACCAGGCCCTCCCGCACGTGGCAGCGCAGGTCGAACAAGGTCGGCCCGTCCTTGGCGCTGACCAGCACCCGCACCCGCACCCGCACGACGGCGCCGACCGCATCGGTCACCTGCAGCACCTTCACCCGCTCGTCCCACAGCTCGAGGCCCGGATCGCGTCGGTGAACGCCAGCTGCAGCCCGGCGAAGACGTTGGCCAGCGAGGTCTGCGCGGCCAGGCCGGCGACGATCGAGATGACCCCGCGCTGGCCAGGATGCTGGTGCCGGCGGCGCGGGCGGACGGACGGGAAGGTCAGCAGCATGCCGGCGATCGCCAGCACCGCGATGACCACCACGGTCAGTCGCCGGATCGGCGAGACCTGGGTGCGCACCCGCCGGGCGTGCCGGTTGTCCACGACGTCGACGTCGTAGCGGGCCAGCGCGAGGTCCTCGACGACGAACGCCGCGACCGCGAACAGCCAGGCCCACAGTGCCGATCAGTGCCAGTCCGCGCACCCGGACGACGACGTCGCGCCACTGCCCCACGCCGGTCGCCGCGTCCAGGACGGTGGTGAGGGGCGTGCGATGACCCACAGCGGTTCAGCCCTCGGCGCGGGCGTGCGCAGCAGCGTCCAGCTCGTCGGCGTACCGGCGGACGGCGGTGCGCAGCGCGTCCTCGACGTCCCAGCCTCGCTGCCGGGCGGCGACGACGATCCCCAGCAGCTGCTGCCCCAGTTCCTCGGCGTCGCGGGCGGCCAGCTCCCCGGCCGGCGGGATCGGCAGCCCGGCCCGCTGGGCGCGACCGGCCAGCGCTGCGCCCCACGAGGTGGCCGGCTGGGAGCGGGACACCCCCTCGGTCGGGGAACGGCGCTGCTTCTCGGTCTTCTTGATCTCGTCCCAGCCGCGCTCGACCGCGGCGACGTCCCGGGGGCCCGCGTCGGCGAACACGTGCGGGTGCCTCCGCACCAGCTTGTCCACCAGGTCCCCCGCCACGTCGTCGATGTCGAAACGCCGCGGAGGATCGGCCTCCGCGGCCACCCGGGCGTGGAACGCGACCTGCAGGAGCACGTCGCCCAGCTCCTCGCGCATCGCCACCGCGTCGTCGTCGACGATCGCGTCGTAGGCCTCGTGCGCCTCCTCGAGCAGGTAGCCGCGCAGCGAGGCGTGGGTCTGCTCGGCGTCCCACGGGCAGCCGCCGGGCGAGCGCAGCCGGTCCATCACGGAGACGACGTCCAGCAGCCGGGCCCCGGGCGGCTCGGGCGCGCCGGCCACCCGCGGCACCATCTCCCAGCCGGCCGTCTCCTCGGGCGTGCCCAGCAGGACGGCGTCGAGGACGTCGGCCGCGACCTCGGCCGCCTCCGCCGGGTCGGCGACGTCGGTGACCGCGATGTCCTCCGCGCGGAGTGCGCCGGAGGTCGCCGCGGCGCCGGGCAGGGCGAGAACGAGCGGCGCGGCGCTGACCGCCCGCCAGCCGAGGGGGCCGAGGAGCCCGGGCAAGCGGGGGCTGACGGTGACGAGGAGGGCGACGGGCACCCGGTCAGTCTCCGGCAGTCCCGGAGCCGGCGGCGGTCCCCCCGGTGACGGCCGCTCCGTCGAGCAGTTTCACCACACCGCCGTCACCGGCCACGATCCGCCCCTGGTCCAGCACGCCGTAGCGGGGGTTGACCTTCAGCCGCAGGTCGTCGCGCACCGCGGTGACCAGCGCGACCCCGGCGTCGTCGGCTGCGGTGGCGGCCTGCTGGGCCAGCTGGCTCCGCGCCTCGTCGAAGCTGGGCACGGTCACCGCGCGGACGAACCCGACCACCACGCCGCCGACCTCGGCGACAGCCTGGGTGAAGCCCTGGCCGGCCGGCGTCGCGGAGATCGACTGGGCGAGCACGGCCGGCAGGTCGGCGGACGCGAGCGCCTGCACCTGGGGCAGCGTGTTGTTGCCGGCGTACTGGGCGGCGATCGCCGGGTAGCCGGCCGGGTCGGCGAGCAACTGGGCGAGGACGGCGTCGGCGGTGGCCTGATCGGGCACCGTCACGATGCCGAGCTCGACGGTGGACAGGCCGGCCTTCGTCTCCTCGTAGCGGGCGCGGAGCGCGGCCTCGGACAGGTCGGCCTGCCCGGCCACGACGGCGACCCGCTGGCGGACCAGCTGCTGGCGCACGTTCTCCACCACGTCCGCGGGGCTCGCACCCTGCTGCTGCGCCACCTGGGTGTACACGTCCTGCAGGTTGCTGCCGCCGAGCAGCTGGTCGATCCGGGCGCGCACGTCTGCGTCGGTGACCGCGATGCCGTAGCGGCGGCCGACGGCGGCGTACACCTCCTCCCCCACCCGCAGGCCGAGCACCTGGCGGGCGAAGCCGGCCTCGTCGGCCTGGGCGTACGCGGCGATGTCGGGGTCGGCGAGCCGCTCGGCGACGGCGGCGTCCAGCTCGGCCACGGTCACCTGCGCGTCCCCCACGTAGGCCGCGACGGTCGGCGAGCTGCGGCACCCGGCCAGGCCGGCCAGGCCGGCGACACCCACGAGCAGGACGGCGAGGAGTCTGCGGCGCGACACGGGCGCGAGCGTCCCACATCCGGTGTGACCCACGCCGCACCCCGGCCCCCTGCAGGGCCCCGCCGCGAGCTTGCGAGTGGTGGGGGGCAGGGGGTCCTTCTTCAGGAGGCGACGGCGACCGGCTGCTCGAGGACGGCGGACAGCAGCTGGTGCAGCTTCTCCAGCAGCGCGACGTCGCGCAGCGGGGTCCGCCGGTCCGGCCCCACCGGCACCTTGATCGACACGGTGCGGACGGCGTCCTTGTAGGTCGCCCCGTCGGCCAGCCGGGCCAGCTTCATGACCTGGGACTCCCGCAGCTCCACCGGGCCGACCCGGACGTTCCGCCCCTGCATGGAGACCTCGGTGACCCCCAGCGCCCGCATCGCCGCCCGGAACCGGGCGACGGCGAGCAGGTTGAGCACCGGGGCCGGCGGGGCGCCGTAGCGGTCGGTGAGCTCGTCGAGCACCGCCTGCGCCTGGTCGTCGTCCTGCACCGAGGCGACCTTGCGGTAGGCCTCCATCCGCAGCCGCTCGCCAGGCACGTAGTCGTGCGGCAGGTGCGCGTCGACCGGCAGGTCGACCCGGACCTCGGCCGGCTCGACCGCCGGGGACTCCCCGGTCGCCTGGGCGCGGTAGTCGCTGACCGCCTCGCCGACCAGCCGGACGTAGAGGTCGAAGCCGACCCCGGCGATGTGCCCGGACTGCTCCCCACCGAGCAGGTTGCCCGACCCGCGGATCTCCAGGTCCTTCATCGCCACGGCCATGCCGGCGCCGAGATCGGTGTTGTGCGCGATCGTGGTCAGCCGATCGACCGAGGTCTCGGTGAGGGGGCGCTGCGGGTCGTAGGTGAAGTAGGCGTAGGCCCGCTCACGGCCCCGGCCGACCCGGCCGCGGATCTGGTGCAGCTGGGAGAGCCCGAAGGTGTCGGCGCGGTCGACGATCAGGGTGTTGGCGTTGGGGATGTCCAGCCCGGACTCGACGATCGTGGTGGCGACCAGGACGTCGTACTCCTTCTCCCAGAAGCCGACCATGATCTCCTCGAGCTGGTGCTCCTTCATCTGCCCGTGGCCCACCGCGACCCGCGCCTCGGGCACCAGGTTGCGGATCTTGGCCGCCGCTTTGTCGATCGACTGCACCCGGTTGTGGATCACGAAGACCTGGCCGTCGCGGAGCAGCTCACGCCGGATCGCGGCGGCCATCTGCTTGTCGTCCCAGGCACCGACGTAGGTCAGCACCGGGTGCCGCTCCTCCGGCGGGGTGAGGATCGTCGACATCTCCCGGATGCCGGTCAGACTCATCTCCAGGGTGCGCGGGATCGGGGTGGCCGACATCGACAGCACGTCGACCGCCGTCCGCATCGTCTTCAGGTACTCCTTGTGCTCGACCCCGAAGCGCTGCTCCTCGTCCACGATGACCAGCCCCAGGTCCTTGAACCGGGTGGTCGGCTGCAGCAGCCGGTGGGTGCCGACCAGGATGTCGACCTCCCCGGCGGCGAGCTGGCGCAGCGTCTCGTCGGACTCGGTCTTCGACTGGAAACGGGAGAGCACCTTCACCGTCACCGGGAACTGCGCCATCCGCTCGGAGAAGGTCTTGAAGTGCTGGTTGGCCAGCAGCGTCGTCGGCACCAGGACGCCGACCTGCTTGCCGTCCTGCACCGCCTTGAACGCCGCCCGGATCGCGATCTCGGTCTTCCCGTAGCCGACGTCACCACAGATGATCCGGTCCATCGGCACCGGCTGGGCCATGTCTGCCTTGACCTCGTCGATCGCGGCCAGCTGGTCGGGGGTCTCCTGGAACGGGAAGGCGTCCTCGAGCTCGCGCTGCCAGACCGTGTCCGGGCCGAAGGCGTGGCCCTTGGTCGCCATCCGCGCGGAGTACAGCCGGATCAGCTCCGCGGCGATCTGCTTGACCGCCTTGCGGGCCTGGTTCTTGGTCTTCTGCCAGTCCGCGCCGCCCAGCTTGGACAGCGCCGGGGCCTCCCCGCCGACGTAGCGGGTCAGCTGGTCGAGGGAGTCGGTGGGCACGAAGAGCCGGTCCGGCGGCTGGTTCCGCTTGGACGGCGCGTACTCGACGATCAGGTAGTCGCGCTGCCCGCCGTGCACGGTGCGGCTGACCATCTCCACGTACCGGCCGACGCCGTGCTGCTCGTGCACCACCAGGTCACCGGGCTGCAGCTGCACCAGGTCCACGGCGTTGCGGCGGCGGGCCGGCATCTTGGTGGCGTCCTTCATCGAGGTGCCGCGCTGGCCGGTGAGGTCGCCCTCGGTGACCAGCGCCAGCCCCACGCTGGGGAAGGCGAAGCCGGTCTCCAGGTTGCCCTGGGTGATCAGCGTCGGCCCGGCCTCCGGGGCGGACTCGATGCCGGGCACCAGCCGGGCGCCCAGGTCGGCTTCGGTCAGCTGGTCGGCGGCCCGCTGGGCGGGACCGGGGCCGGCGAAGGTCAGCACCACCCGCCAACCCTCGCGGCCCCAGCTGCGCAGCGCATCGAAGGCGCGCTGCTGGTCGCCGTGGAAGCGCTCGACGCCGGTGGCGTCGAGGGTCACGTGCGCCTCGTCGGCTCCGTCCTCACCGCCTGGCCCCAGGGTGAAGACGCCGGTGGTCCACCACGGCAGGCCCCGGCCACGGGCGGCGGCGGAGATGTCCTCCAGGCCCCGGAAGGACGACGCGCCCAGGTCGATCGGCGCCTGGCCGGCCTCGGCGGCGGTCTGCCAGGAGGCGGCGAGGAACTCCTCCGCGGTGCGCACCAGGTCCGCGGCCCGGCTGCGCACCCGCTCGGGGTCGCAGACCAGGACGTGCGTGCCACGCGGCACCAGGTCGGTGAGCAGCTGCATCGACGCCCCGCCGATGAGCGCCGGGATGAGCGACTCCATGCCCTCGACGGCGATCCCCTCGGCGAGCTTGCCGGCGACCTCGGCCAGCTCCGGGTGGTCGACGGCCAACTGGGTGGCGCGGGCGCGCACCTCGTCGGTGAGCAGCAGCTCGCGGCACGGCGGGGCCCACAGCCGCTCCGGCCGCTCGTCCAGCGAGCGCTGGTCGGCGGCGGAGAAGTAGCGCAGCTCGTCGACCTCGTCGCCCCAGAACTCCACGCGCACCGGGTGCGGCTCGGTGGGCGGGAAGACGTCGAGCAGGCCGCCGCGGACGGCGAACTCGCCGCGCTTCTCGACCAGCTCCACCCGGGTGTATGCGGAGTCGGACAGCGCGCGGGCGACCTCCTCGAGGTCCGCGGACTGTCCGGGCGCGAGCTCGACGGGCACCAGGTCACCGAGGCCCGGGGACAGCGGCTGGAGCACGCTGCGCACCGGCGCGACCAGGACGTCGATCTGCGCGCCCTGCTCGGGGTGGGTCAGGTCGCGCAGCACGGCCAGCCGCCGGCCGACGGTGTCCGCGCGCGGACTCAGCCGCTCGTGCGGCAGCGTCTCCCACGCCGGGAAGACCTCGACCCGCTGGTCGGGGAGGAAGCAGCGCAACAGGGTGGCCAGCGCGTCGGCGTCGCGCTCGCCCGCCGTCACCACGAGCACGGGCACGCCGGCGCCGGGCTGTCGGGCGGCGAGTGCCGCCGCGACCAGCGGCTGGACCGACGGGGGTGCGGTGACTGCCAGCTCGGCCGAGCCGGCCTGGGCGACCACCTGGGCCAAGCCGGGGTCGGTCAGGACGACGTCGAGCACGCCGCGCAAGCTCACGGTTTCGTCCACTCCTGAGAATTCGGGGCCGCACACCGCCGCGGGATCGTGCGGGGGCCGGACACCAGGCTAGTCCTCGGCGCCTGCAAGCGCCCTCCCCCGAAGGACCCCACCGACCGGGCGGAGCCCTCCGCCCGGTCCGCCCGGGATTCGCCGGGGGGGTCCCCCGTCGGAAGGACAAAGCCACCCCCCTTGGGGTGGAAACGGCCTCCTGACCTCGACGCGCCGCTTCGGCCGTACGCAACCTGACTGAGACCAGGCCGCCCGGCGCGCCTGCGAGCCCAGGAGGATCAGTGCGAACGAGCGCCGCCGAGGTACCGATCGGCCCGGTGTCGGTCATGGCCATGACCGAGGTCGACGTCGTGGAGCACGTCGCCGAGTCCTGGCGTCGCGGAGTTGGTGGCTCGATCGTCACGGTGAACGTCGACATCTTGCGCGCCGCGGTCCGGGACGCCGCCGTCGCCGCACTCATCGCCGAGGCTGAAATCGTCGTGTCCGACGGCAAGCCGATCGTCTGGATGGCCGCGGTCTCCGGACACCCCGTGCCGGAGCGCGTCACCGGCGCCTCCCTGGTGTCGACCTTGGCCGAGGCCGCCGCCGCCGCGGGGCGTTCGGTATTCCTGATCGGTGGCGATCCGGGTGTCCCCGAAGCGGCTGGGCGCGCACTGGCCGACCGGTTCCCAGGGCTGCGGGTCGCAGGAGCCGACTCCCCGCCGTTCGGATTCGAGAAGGACGAGCGTCAGGTCACCGACCTGGCCGCCCGGGTGGTCCGCGCGCAGCCTGACCTGGTCCTCGTCGGCCTGGGCTTCCCGAAGCAGGAGCAGTTGATCGCCAAGTTGCGGCCGCTGCTGCCGCAGGCCTGGATGCTCGGCTGCGGTGCAGGCATCCCCATGGCTGCCGGGCAGTTCCAACGCGCGCCCGAGTTCGTGCAGCGGGTCGGCGCCGAATGGCTGCACCGACTGCTGCTGGAACCACGCCGGTTGGCCCGCCGATACCTTGTCCACGACCTGCCGTTCGCGGTGGCGCTGCTGGCGACAGCGCTCGGCGGTCGGGTCACCGGACGCCCGCTGTCCTCGCCGCTTGCTGGCGCCCCCGTGGTCACACCGCACGCCGGCGCCGGCGCTGCCGCACAGACGGACCACAGCGCCGCCGCTTGACCAGCGATGCGGCCTTCGCCCGCCGTCGCGCCAAAGGCCGCTGACCGGCTCAGATCTGTGAGCCGCGCAGCAGTTCACGGCCGTCCGGATCAGTGACCCTCCGACCGCCGGGCTCAGCTGGAGGGCTCGCGGCAGGGCCATGACCCGCCGGCGCCACGGCATCGGACGGCCGCACACCGACAGGCTCGTGGTCGATCGCGCAGAGCAGCCCTGAGTTCATGGGTGGATCGGACCGATCCGGTCATCTGCAGACCGCTGCACACACAACTGGCATTGGTGGCGGTCGTATCACGGTCGCCTTCCCGGCCCTGCTGTAGGTGTGCGCGGGCTCTTCGTCGCCGTCGACTCGGTGCGCATAGCCCACGCGCACCCCGTCGGAGCCCGACCGAGGTGTCACCGGACTGCACCGGCAGCGGCGCTGCCTGGCGGTCGTCGACGTCATGAACGGCGCCGCCCGAACGGCCACGTGCGGAGCAGACGGGACTGGGGCGGCGCCGCGAGCCGCAGAGGACCGATTCACGCCAACCGGGCGCGACCGACGGAACGTCAGACGCGAGATCGGCGGGAGCTGGGCGACCGTCACGTCACCGGTCTGGACACCGTCCGGCCGCGGAACGGTCACATGTGGACCGCGCTGACTCTCGAAGCGGTACTCGACGCGCGCGCCGTCATCATCCCGATGCCGACCGAGGGCTCGCGCTGACCGGCACCCTGGCCGTGGCCCGCGTGCTGCCGACGGCGTTGGTGGCGGTCAACGTGACGGAGCAGCTGCCCTCCACGGAGGGGTGCACCGGGTTCTGCGTTGTCGCCGTTGACCCGTCGGCGAAGGCCCCCGACCATGCCGCCGGCGAACCGGGTCGAGGGGTCGCTGAACTGCACCGTCGACGATCCCTGCCCCCTGGTCACCGAGGCGCCGAACGACGCCGCCTGGGCCGCGAGCGCCGGCGGTGCGCTGGCCGTAGGGTCGGCGGCCAATACGGGTGGGGCGGCCTGGTTGCCGCTCAGCACGTCGACGTCACCGGGGGGACGGCGAACGGAGTCGCCGACCCCCCGGGGCTGCCGCTGCCTCAGCTGGCCGGTCGGAGGGCGCGGAGCCAGCCGGCCGACGCTGTGCCGGCGCTCATCGACCAGGTGACCGGTCCGGTGGCACCGACACTGCCGCCCGAGCGCTGGGCCAGCTCGGAGACCTGACCGCCGGTGCTCTCCCAGGCCTCGGTCCAGCCGGCCGGCTGGGTGACCCCCACCGACTTGCTGTCCAACCCCACCCCACCGATCAGCACGGCCCCCGCAGTGACGGTGGTGATCCCGGGCACGGTCAGGGTCGTGGCCGAGTAGTTGGTGTTCACCGCGGTGCTGGCCGCGGTGTCGAACGGGCTGGCCGCGTCCACCCCGGCGAAGGCAGTCATCCCGGCGTTCCACTTCTGGGCCGCCGACAACTGCCAGGTGTAGCTGCTCGGCTCGGCGGCCAGGTCAGCGACCACATGGGAGTAGACCAACACGCGGGCGTTCCCGCTGATCGAGAGCGGATTGGCCAGCACCGGCGTCCACCCCGCGGGCACCGTCGCCAGTCCCGGAGCGCCATCAGCAGTGATCTGCGCGATCAGCAGAGTGCCGCCCGCCACACCCGTCGGACGGGCGATGGTCACGCCGGTGACCGCCGTGGCACTGACGGCCGTGCTCGAAGCGCCCACGGCGACCCCCGACGGCGCACTCGGCGGCGCGCTGACGGTCACCGTCGCACTCACCGGCGCGCTCGTCCCAGCGGCATTGGCCGCCCGCAACGTGACCGTGTACGTCCCCGCCGCAGCGAACGTGTACGCCGGGTTCTGCGTCGCCGCAGTCCCCCCGTCCCCGAAGTCCCACGCCCACGACGTCGGCGACCCGGTCGAGGTATCGGTGAACTGCACCGCCAACGGCGCCACACCACCAGACACCGACGAACTGAACGACGCCGTCGGCGCCACCGCACCGCTGTCCGGCACTGACAGATCGGCGTGCCAGTACCGCTGGGTCACCTGGTTGCTGGCCAGCACGACGATGCCGCTGGCATTGGTGACGCTCTGTTTGGTGGTCGTGACGTTGTTCATGTTGGCCGAGGTGGCGTCCCGGATGACGGGCGTGCCGCGGCCGGCTTCGAAGGTCGGGTTGTCCATCGGCGAGGTCTTCTGGTAAATGGTGCCCGGCGCGCCGGAGTACGGACAACCGCCGCTGGTGGGAGCGGTCGCAAAGACGGTCACTGTGTTGAGCTGCTCGTTGAGCACCAGCTGCGGCCGGGTGTGGCAGTCCGCCAGCGTGCCAACCGTGACCGCGGACCACGACCCGGTGGCCGGCTTGAAGCTCAGCAGGCGGATCTGCGGATCCGTCGGAACAGGTGTGGAGGAGCCGTCGAGGCTGGTCTTCACGATCGCGAACACCCGTCCGGAGGTGTCAGCCTGCACGGACTTGATGTTGATGTGGTCGTCGGCCAGCTTGGTGCCGCGGACGGCCGGGCTCTGCTGCCAGGAGTCCACCGGCGCCCCGTCCTTGTGGAGAGCCCAGTACACGCCGCCGTCCAGCTGGTTGCTCCACAGCACGCCGATCCGGTTCCGGCCGACGGCCACCACGCTGGACAGGTCATCCGGCTCGACGGTCGACTGGGCTCCGGGCATGACCATGGGGGTGCCCCAGACGGTGTCGCTGCCGTTGGTGGCGTTGACGTAGACGGCCGCCGTGTACCCGGTCGCCGCGGTCCCACTGACCTGGGTCCACGTCGCCCAGAGCACTCCGCGGGAATCCTTGTCGATGGTCAGGGACTCGCTGGAGTTGTCGTTGATGGCCACCGGGAAGCCGACGTCGAGGGTGTAGGAGCTCGTCGTTGCCGAGTAGCTGTACCGATAGAGCCGCGTGGGGCTGCCCGCAATGGAGGGGTTCGTCGCGGTGTCCGTCGAGATGGTGACGACGTGGGACGCGACGTAGAGGTGAGTGCCGTCCCAGAGGACGTCGGCCAGCGTGTCGCGCCGGTCGTCGATGAGCACACCCGTGTCCACCCAGGTCTGCGCCGACCGGTCCAGGCGGAAGATGTGCCAGGTCTTCGACACGGTGTCGAACATGTCCGCCCACCAGGACCCCTGGGCGAACCACAACTTGCTCTGCGGCTTGTCCGACGTGGGTGCGTACGTCGCCCCGTTGTAGGCCTGGTCCTGGAGCCCGACGTCTCCGGCCGCGGCGGTCGCTGCTCCTGCGCTGGCCACCAGCCCCACCGCGACCAGACCGACCACGACCGCGGCCGCCAGGGCCTTGCCTGCGCTGCGCAGCACTCGATGACTCCCCGTTGATGTGCGGCGGCGGTTAGGGCGCGGAACTCGCCAGATGGGCCGACCACCGTGACTGAGGGTCACGATACGGCGGGAAATGGCCTCGCCACAGGGGATGGCCTGTGCTCTTTCGGGTGAACGGACCAGCTGCGGCTGGAGAACTGCTGGCGCGATGGCGCTTCGAGCGACGCCGGAGACCGCCGTTGCCGATCACCCCGACTGCATCGGAGCGCCAGTCCTCGACCCAGCGGGTGACGACCTGCGGGGTGGCCTGCCCCCAGCGGGTGACACCTCCCTGTGACAGGGGCTTTCGATACCACGCCGTGCTTAGGGTCCTGGACATGGAGCCCGGACCGTCCTCAGCCCTTCCGGGGCTCGACCGGCCGCGTCGTGCCCCTGCCGAAACACCGCACACCCTGGTGCCCGCCGCGCAGGAGCCCTCGGCGCCCGGTGCCGGTGAGCGCAACACGATGATGCGTGCCGGTGCCCATGGAGTGCTCTGGCAGGGCATCGCGCAGGTCGTCGGCAAGTTGGTCGTCCTGTCGACGACTGTGGTGATGGCGCGCCTGCTCACCCCGCGGGAGTTCGGGCTGGTCTCCCTGGCGCTGGTGCTCATAACCTACGCCGAGGCCTTCGCCGACGCGGGGGTGGCCCAGGCCCTCATCTACCTGCCGCGAACGCGCGCGATGCTCCGGGCCGCGTTGCTCTCCTCGCTGGTGGCCGGCGTCGGGCTGATGCTCCTCGCGATCGCGGCGGCTCCGGCCCTCGCCGCGTTCTTCGACCGCCCGGACGTGACGCCCTTGGCGCGTCTGCTGGCGGTGAGCCTGCTGTGCGCGTCGCTGGGAGCGCTGCCGGAGTCGCTGCTGCGGCGCGACCTGCTCTTCCGGCGTCTGACAATCGCCGTGGTCGCCCGGGTGGCGGTCACCGGGACTGTGTCGATCGGCCTGGCCGTGGCCGGCCTCGGCGCCTGGGCGCTCGCCTGGGGGGCCGTCGCCGGCGCCATCGCCTACACCCTCGCCACCTGGATCCTCCTGCCCGACAAGCCGGATCTGGCGATCTGGCGGACTGACCGGCGGGAGGTGGGCCGTGTCCTCGCCTACGGCATCCCGGTGGCCGGCAGCTCCCTGCTGTCCCGGCTCATCTTCAACGTCGACTACCTCATCGTCGGGCGGATCCTGGGCGCCACGGCGCTGGGCTACTACACCCTTGCCTTCCGGATCCCCGAGATGATGATCATCAACGTCTTCTTCGTGCTGTCCGCGGTGGCGTTCCCCATGTTCAGCCGGCTGCGCGGCGACATGGACCGCATGGGCAGGGCCTACTTGTTCAGCGTGCGCTTGTACTCCCTCTACGGGATCTGCGCCGGCGTGGGCCTGGCGATCGTCGCCTCGCTCGCCGTGCCGCTCCTCTTCGGCCCACGGTGGGAGGCCGCCATCGGCCCCCTCATCCCCCTGGCCCTCTACGCAGCCTGCCGGTCGATCGGCGTGGGCGCCAACGAGGTGTACAAGGCGCTGGGCCGGCCCGGCCTCGCCGTGTCCCTCTCGGTGGTCCGGCTCGCGGTCCTCGTCCCGGCGCTGATACTCGGCGCCCGGCTGGGCGGCATCGTCGGCGTGGCGTGGGCCCAGGTCGTCGTCTCCCTGGCCATGGCCGTCCTCATGCAGGGCCGGGCCGCCCGGGTGTTGGCGCTGCGCCTGTCCCAGCTGGGTGGGGCGCTGGTTCCCGGGCTGCTCGGCGGCGTCGCCGTCCTCGTCCTCGGGCTCCCGCTGAGCCGTCTGCCACTTCCGCCCCTGGCGACCCTTCTCGTCGTGGTGGCGGCCGCGCTCGCCGGCGTCCTCCTGGTGCTCGCTGTCGCTCAACGCCCGTTGCTCCTCGAGCTCGTGGCCCTGGGGCGACGCCGATCCGGGACGGCGGCATGACCGCGGGCACGCTGTACGGCGGGGACACCGGCGCCGATCCGCTCCGGGCATCGGTCCACCAAACGCTGGAGGCCGCGTTCCGCGGCCTGACGGACGCGGGGGTGACCTGGGCGCTCATCAGGGGTGCGGACGACCTCGCGCACCCGTCCGGCGACGTCGACGTCCTGGTGGATGGCGCCGCAGCGCCCCGCCTCGACGGGATCCTCGCGGCCGCGGGCCTGCACCGGATGGGGATGCGCGGTCACGGCAGTCACCGCTTCTACTTCTCCTACGACGCGGACGCCGGCCGGTGGATCAAGCTCGACGTCGTCTCCCGTGTGGACTTCGGGCCCCACCAGGAGTTCCGCTCGCCCCTCGCCGGCCCCATCCTCGGCCGGCGTCGTCGAGAGGGGTCACTCTGGCGGCTCGCTCCCGAGGACGAGGCCTGGCTCCTCCTCCTCCATCTGCTCCTCGACAAGGGCCAGATCGCAGAGACCCGCCGGGAGGCGGCGCACGCTGCGGCACGTCAGGCGACCACGGCCGGCCCCGTCGCCCTCTTCCTCGGGCGGACGATCGCGCCCGGAGCGGACCGTCGGGTCGTGGAGGTCGCCTTCGGCGGGGACGCGGCCGAAGCCGAGGAACTGGCCGGCTTCCTCGCCGGCCGGTGGGCTGCGCGGCGACCGCTGCGCACCCGGTGGAACCGCCGCCGGAACCGGACAGCGCGCCGCCTCGAGCTGCCGGTCGCGCTCCGGACCCGAGGACTCGTCGTCGCCCTCGTCGGGCCGGACGGAGCCGGCAAGACGACGTTGTCCGAGGGCGTGCGCGGCGACTTTCCCGTACCCGTGCGCCCGGTCTACATGGGGTTGTGGCAGAGCAGCAGGTGGGACGGTCCGCTCTCCTCGGTGCCCGGTGGACGGGTGCTGCAACGGACCGCGCGGATCGTGCGCAGCGCGGCGGCTGTGCGCTGGCACCGCAGCCGGGGACGCCTGGTGCTCCTGGACCGGTTCCCGCAGGAGGCCCTGCTGCCCGGCAGCGTCGACGCGAGCCGGGGCGGCCGACTCAACCTCTTCCTCGCCCTGCGACTGGCCCCGGCCGCCCAGTTGGTCCTCCTCCTGGACGCTCCGGGCGAACTGATGTTCGCGCGCAAGGGCGAGCACACGCCCGAGTTGCTCGAGGAGCGTCGCCAGGCTTACGTGCACCTCGTGGAGCAGTTCCCGGACTTCGCGGTGCTGAACGCCGCCCGGTCGGTGGAGGAGGTCCGCCGAGCGGCCCTGACCGCCATCTGGAACCGACTCCACGGCGCTTC
Source organism: Modestobacter sp. (assembly GCA_025966175.1). Lineage (GTDB taxonomy): Bacteria > Actinomycetota > Actinomycetes > Mycobacteriales > Geodermatophilaceae > Modestobacter. Next base: position 16,516 of record JAOPVN010000024.1, read on the forward strand.
CGACGTCCCCGACGTCGCTTCCCGGCCCCGACGGGTGGCCGATCGGTGACCACCCCTCTGCCGGGCCGCGCCCGCACCACGACATCGACGGACGCCTCCGGGGACGCCGCAACGACGTCCTCCGGTCTTGAGCTGCACCGGTGGCGGCGACTCGACTGGCGCTTCCTGGTGCCCACCGTCGGCTGGACGCGCGTGGCCTGCGGTGGGGCCGTGGACGACGAGTTGCGCGCTGCGCTTCCGCTGCTCGGTGCCGACCTCCACGAGGCCTCGTCCGCGTCGGACTGGCGCGCACTGTCGGGGTCGTGCGACGTCGTCGTGCTGGTCCACCCCACGCCCGACGACCTGCGATGGGCCGTTACGGCCACGCGTCCGGGCGGCTGGGTCTATGCCGAGGTCCGCCGGGCCACCACCTGGACCCGACCGCGTTCGCTGCTCGGGTGGCACAGCGCCCTTCGTCGGGCCGGCCTCGAGGACGTGTCCGCCCACTGGCACGATCCCGATCCGCAGAACGCCAAACAGATCGTCCCCGTGGACGTGCGGGCGGCGGTCCGGCACGCCATGCTCAGCAACCGTGGGCCCCGGGGAGGACTCCGGAACACCGTCGGCCGGGTTCTCCTCACCGCCGGGCTGTTCCCGCTGGCCGTGCCCGCCGGCAGCGTCCTCGGACGCCGACCCGGCGGCAACGCGTGAACCTGATCGAGAGGACCCTCGTGGAGCGGTTCGACGCCCTCGCCCTCGCCGGAGCGGGGCTCGACCGGCGCCTGCACACGGTCCTGGTCACGCCGCGGTTCCCCACGTCCCGCCACGTGGTCGCGCTGCTGTTCTCCGGTCGCGACCGTCGTCCCAGTGCGGTGGCCAAGGTCCCTCGGCGACGGCTCGACGATGCCGGCATCCACACCGAGGCCCGGATCCTCAACCACCTGGGGTCCCTGCCCGGCGGTCCTCTGCCGGGCGTGCCGACGGTGCTCGGCGTCGTCGACGTGGACGGGCGGGCGATGCTCGTGGAGACCGCGGTGGACGGCGCCGCACTCGACCCGGCCCTGGTACAGCGGGATCCTAACCGCGCCCTCTCCGCCGGAGCCGACTTCGTCTCCCGTCTCCCGGTCGTGCGCTCCGCCCAGGACAATCCCGACTGGTACGCGCGGACCATCGCCGAGCCGCTGGCCGACCTGGCGCGCCTGGTGCCGCTCGATGGGGAGACCGAAGGCTGGGCGACCCGCACCCACGAGGTCCTCGCCCCACTGAGACGGGAACCGCTGCCTGCGGTGCTCGAGCACGGTGATCTCAGCCATCCCAACCTCTTTCTCGCCCAGGACGGCAGGTCCCTGCAGGTGATCGACTGGGAGCGAGCGACCCTCGACGGGCTTCCCGGGCACGACATCGTCTTCTTCCTGCAGTACCTCAGCCAGTGCCGCCAGCACGCCACGACGCGGCCGGAGCAGTTGGCCGCCTTCGACGACGCCTTCCTCTCCGCCCAGGGCTGGGCCCGGACGGTCGTGGCCTCGGACCTGTCCCGGCGGGGGGTGGCGCCCGAGATGGCCGGTCCCCTGGTCCTCGCCGGCTGGGCACGGACCGCCGGCACGCTGGCCGAGCGGCTGCGGGCGGACGGCGAGGTGACGGGATCGTCTGCGGCGGCCCTCGCCGACGCGTTCAGAGCGGACCGCGACGTCGCGCTGTGGCGCCACGCCCTGCTGCGGGCCGAGGAGGGTCGACTGCTGTGAACGCGCGGGCCTCGCGGCCCATCCGGTCGTCAGCATCCAACCGGTGCCGCTGGGCAACCGCACTCGCCGCGCTCCTCACGCCGATCACCGCAGGATGCCAGGTGTCGGCGGCGTGCGAGCCGCCAGCGGCGGCAGCGACGCCTGCGGACCTCGCCGCGGCGGATCAGCCGCCGCCCGACTATCCGTTCGGACCGGCGAGCGCGTGGCGCACAGGCGTCGGCGGCGTCTCGGTCGCGGCAACGTCCACCACAGGGATCGCGAACCTGGCGACCGCCGTCTCCGACCGGTACGGCGGCGTCGCCGCGTTCAACGCCGGGCGCTTCGGCAACAACCTCTACACCGCCGACCCGGCGACACCCCGCGTTGACGTCGCGTTCGATGACTGCCAGCACAAGGGGTACGTGCCCGACGGCCTGACCGGGCCCGAGGGCCAGTTCACCGGGGTACCGGTCCCCGCCGGGGCCATCCCGGCCGCAGGAACGGACCGGATGATGTCGATCTACTCGCCGTCCTCCGACCAACTCTGGGAGTTCTGGGTCATGCAGCGGTCCCCGGACGGCGGCTGGAGCGCCTGCTGGGGCGGCAGGATCGACGCGGTGTCGCAGAGCCCGGGCTACTTCCTGCACGGCTTCGGCGCCACCGCCACCGGCCTGTCCGGCACCGGGGGGATGGTCTCGCTCGCCGACGTGCGCTCCGGCACCATCGAGCACGCCGTGTCGCTGGTGATCCCCGATCCGGCAGTCGCCAGCCGGTACAGCTGGCCTGCTCAGCGCAGCGACGGCGACAACACCGACCCGCAGGCCATTCCCGAAGGCACCAGGCTCCGCCTGGACCCGTCGGTCGCCCTTGACGGCCCGCGGCTGACCCCGGTGGCCAGGATGATCGCCCGGGCGGCGCAGCGATACGGGTTCCTGGTCACGGACAAGGGCCCCGCGGTCGCCGTGGTGGCTGAGGGTGGGACGGCGGAGAGCGAGGCGACCGGGCGTGATCCGTGGCGCGAGCTCCTCGGCCCGACGCCGGACTACCAGGTGCTGAAGAACTTCCCCTGGAACAGGCTGCAGGTGCTGCCCCACGACTACGGCAAGCCGACCACCGGCCGGTGCACCTGATCGGGTGGGTCGGTCAGGCGGGCGTCCGGTCCCACAGGTCGAGGAGGAGCCGTGCGTTGGCGGCAGGCTCGTGGTGGGTGAGGATCGCGGACCGCCCAGCCTCGCCGAGTCGGCGGCGCAGGGCGACGTCGTCGGCCAGCTCGATCAGCGCATCGGCAACGAGGTCCGCCCGACCGGGTGGCACGACCAGGCCTGTGCGGTGGTCGACGACCAGCTCGGGGATCCCGGCGATGGCGGTCGTCACCACCGGCAGCCCGGATGCCATCGCCTCCATCAGGACGACCGGCAGACCCTCCGCGAAGCTTGGCAGGCAGAAGACGTCGGCGTCCCGGTAACGATCGGGAAGCTGCTCCTGTCCCAGCGGCCCGACCAGCTCCACGGCCTCGGCGATACCCGCCGCCTCTGCCTGGGCAGCCAGCTGGGCGGCCAGCGGACCGGCTCCGATGATGCTGAGTCGGACGGCGAGGCCCCGCCCCCTTGCCAGGGCGACGGCCTCCACGAGGACCGGCGCCCCCTTCTCAGGGACCAGCCGGCCCACCGTGAGGACATGCAGGGACCCCGAGCTCCCCGGCGCCGGGGACCGCTCGGCCCCGCCGGGGCGGAAGCGGCAGGCGTCCACCGCCATCCTGACCACCGCGGTCTTCGTCCAGGTCTCCGGAGGCAGGAGCCGCATCACCTGGCTGCGGCAGAAGTCGGTGATGCACGCGACAGCGGACGCCGACGCCGCCTTGGCCTCCAGGTCGAACCGCGTCCGGTCCTCGAACTCGGTGGGGCCGTGCATGGCCAGCGACCACCGCCACCCGGCGGCCCCGCCGTCGGCCGCGGTCCCCAGCACGACGGCGAGCCGGGCGACGTCCGCGCCGTTGTTGGCGAAGTGGACATGCACGTGGCGCAGCCCTGCGCGGGACATCCGCGACCACAGGACCACAGCTTCAGCCAGGTAGAACACCTGCCACAGCCGCCGACGCAGGGTCGGCTCACCGCTGCGCAGGGCCGTGCGCAGGCCGGACATCAGCGCGCCGGGTGACCTACGGAGCAGGCTCGTCAGCGCCCGCACGAAGGTGCCGGCCGAGCCGAGCAGGACCTCGGTTGCGGCTGCTTCGGCACGGGCTCGATCGGTCATCAGCTCCGCCGGTCGGGCGGCGCGCACCGAGAAGGTCCGCACGTCGACGTCGAGCTCCCGCAGCGCGGCCACCTCCGTCTCGATGAAGGCGTGGCTGAGGGCGGGATAACGGCTCACGAGATAGGCGACGGCGCGCCCCTCCGGGACCGCGGCCGGCGGCGTCACCGGTCCTCCCCGGAGACGCCGGCGAGCTTCGGCCGCCCCGTGCCGGTGCGGCTGGAGTCGTCGCGCTCCCACCCGCTGCCCGCCGTAGTTCGACGCGCCCGGACTCGGGCCCGCGCCGTGACCGCAAGGTAGACCAAGGCCGCGGGCAGCAGCGCGGGGGTGCGGCGCACCTCACGGGCGAGCGCGCGCGCTGTGCCGGAGGAGGTCGACGGGGCGTCGATGCCCAGTTCCGCCCCGCGGGCCGCCAGCTCCTGGTTGCCACGCGCCACTCGGGTGCGGACCCGCAGGAGGCCGCTGAGGGTGCGCGGCGCCACTACATCGAACGTCGCGTCCACGGTTACCCGTTCCTCGTCCGAGAACATCCGCTGGACGTAGAGGTCGTCGGCGACGATGTCGGGGAAGTCACCGAAGCGTCGCCGAGCGGTCTCCGACATCCCGTACACGCCGAGGCCGACCAGACCGTCGCGCGCGTAGGGCAGGCGACGGAACGCCCGGAAGAAGGCCCGGACCGGCCAGGAGCAGCCGGTGAGGTCGAAGGCGACCCTCGGTGCGGCCGCCACCGGCAGCGAGGTGCGGAGCTCGCGCACCAACAGGGCGAGGGTCCGGCCCGACAAGCGGACGTCCGCATCCAGGTAGACGCGGGGGAACCGGGTCGCGCACCGGTCACCGGCGTTCAACGCCCCCGTCTTCGACGCCTCCGGCACGACGACCACCGTGACGCCGGGAAGACCGCGGGCGACTGCCGCGGTGTCGTCGGTGCACCCGTTTGCAACGACGATCACCTCGGCGGCTCCCGGCGGCAGTTCGGCGAGGAGGCCGCCCAGTCGGTCCGCCAGTACTGCCGCCTCGTCGTGTGCGGGGACCACCACTGAGCACCGGACGTCCGCCGCGTCGATCGATCCCGTCCGGAACCGCGTGCCCCCCTCCCGCTTCACAGGGACCTCGAAGCCGGCGCGACCGAAGTGTGGTCGGCGGAGGAACGTGACGCCGTCGGAGCCGGGACATCGGTGCCGGACGACCCGGCCCCGTCCTGGCCCCACGGGACCGGCGGCAACCCAGGCAGCGGGCCGGCCGGCCCGCGCGTCAGGTGTTGCCGGAGAAGCACGCCCGCGAGCAGCCACAGCAGGTTGTTCGGCAGGACGTACGGGACCGGGCTGATCATGATGCACGTCCCCCAGACGCAGGCGTACCCGAGGAAGACCTTGTGCCAGTCCTCGAGGCCCGACTTCTCAGGCCGACGCAGCAGCGCCAGTCCCGGTCCCGCGACGACGCAGCAGAGCCAGAGGGCGGCCCCCACCAGTCCCAGCTCGGCGGCGCGGGACAACACGACGTTGTGCACCTCGATGTCGACGTTGGTGACCGGATAACCATCGGCCTGGCGCACCCAGTCAGTGCCGTCGCTCAAGAAACGCGTCCAGCCGATGCCGTTCACAGGATGGTCGGCGATGGCGCGCAGCGCCGCGGCGTTGGTGTTCTGCCGGTCGTAGACGGACCTCGCGGTCGTCAGCCGCTCGATGAGCGTCGGCCCCAGTCCCGGGACGAGCACCAGCAGGGCGACCAGCGCGGCGACCGCCCCGCCCGCCAGCAGGACGATACGTCTGCGGAGGACCGGCACCGCCAGGACGACCATCAGGGCACCGAGGGTCGTGCCGATCCACACCGATCGAGTGAGGGTGAGCAGGACGCCCAGCGCGCTGAAGCCGGCCGATGCCACGGACACCGCTCGCCAGACGCCGCGGGACCGTGCAGCCGACAGTGCCGCGGCGAAGAAGCACGCCGCCAGCGCCATGCCGTCCGCCTCCGCCTCGACGAAGGGGCCACGTGCACGGCCGAACAGGATCCCGGCGCTCGGGTCCATGATGTAGCGGGGAAAGACCAGCGCGCTCGGCCCCGCGATCTCGAAGACTGCGGTGATCCCCAGGTACAGCCCGAGGACCGTCAGCGTCCGCAACAGCCGCGATCGGTCCTCCTCCCGCGCGAAGACCAGGGGTGCCACAGCGAAGAGCAGAAAGGGAACGGCCATCCGGTCCAGCAACGCGAAGAACCCGTAATTCGTCAGCAGTGTCCGGTGGCTCAGGCCTGACCATGCCGTCCACAGGAGAGTGGCCACCATGGCCGTGTGCACTGCGCGCCAGCGGAGGCGACTCAGCTCGGGGTGACTGCGGCTGACCGCCATGAGTCCCAAGGCCGCCAGCAGGAACAGCCGGTCAGCCGGGACCGGGAGCCCCACGCGAGAGCTGTTGCCGGAGAGAACGCTGGAGACCAGGCTGGCCAGGACCAGCCAGGTGACCCACTGCCGGCTCCGCGACGACACCTCAGTGGACTCGCTGACCAACGCCCGTCACCGCCGCAGCCGTGTCGGATGGCGCCCCGGTCGGCTCCTCGGTCGGCTCCTCGGTCGCGGAGCCATCGGCGGCGCCCGAGGGGTCGACCCCGTTCCGCTCCCGGCCACGGCGCGACGCGCGGCGTTCCCACCAGACCGACATGAACAGTGCGGCCAAGCCACCCAGCACGGCGCCAGCAATGCCGAACTGCTGGAGCCGCGGAAGCCGGTCGTCGCCCGTGCCCACGGCCTCCTCGACCACCGTGAGGGTGACCGCTACGTCGGTACCCGAGGACACCTCACTGCGGTACTTCTGGCCCAGCGCGTCCTGCTGCACCTTGAGGATCGAGAGGTCGCTCGCGGCCGTTGCGGCGGCTCGCTGGAGGTCCTGCAGGTTCGCCCCCGCCTGTGCGGCAGCGCTACGGACGGCACCGGTCGCGGCATCCGAGGCCAGCTGCTGAGCGGCCACCCTGGTGCTCAGGTCCGAGTACTCCTGCAGTGTCGCGGTCGCCTGCTCCGCAGATGCACCGGCCGAGTCCTTCACCTTCTGGATGAGCGATGCCGCGACCACGGCTGCGGCGGTCCTGACCACCGACGCGTCGTGGCCGGTGACCTCGACACGGAGGACGTTCGACTCCGGGATGGGCGAGGCCGTGACCCCCTGGACGTCGCCCGGACGCACGCCGAGCTTGGCCTCCAGCGCCCCCTGCTCCTCGGCGTTGTTGACGTACCGCGCGTAGTTGGAGGCCATCTGCTGCGAGGCGAGCGCGAACCCCGGCACCGCCTCGGCGGTCAGACTCCCGCCACCGACCGCCAGTCGCGTCTCAGCCGTGTACGAGGTCGGCTGGCTCCAGGCGAGCCCCACGCCGGAGACGATGCCGACGATGACGAGGCCGACCCCCAGGCGCTTGTGCCGGCTCAGTGCGGCCATCGGCGGAAGTCGATCGGTAGACATGGCGAAGTGTCTCCTCAGAAGAATTGCATCGAGCTCGTCAAAGAACGAGATGAACGGTAAATGCCAGAGGCAGTCGAGAACGGGTTGGGCGGAGAAGATGTGCCTCGGCAGAGTGACGTGGAGCCCCGGTCGTGGAACCGAGACCCCCTCTCCTAAGCCGCCTCCGGTCGCGCGGCGACGACGACAGCGGGGTTGCCGTAAGCACTGGCCATGGGCGGCACGTTCTTCAGCACCACCGCCCCCACCCCGATCCGGGCCCCGCGCCCGATCGTGATGTCCCCGACGAGCGACGCGCCCGCGCCGATGTCGACGCGTGCCTCCACGATCGGACAGTCGAAGGCCCCGCGTCGTCCGCCGATGGTGACGCCGTGCCGGATCATCACATCCGCCCCGATGCGCGCGTGGGCATTGAGGACGATGCCGTGAGGGTGAGGCAGCGACAGGCGCGGGCCGATCTCGGTCATCCACGGCATCTCCACGCCGAGGACCCACAGCGAGAGAACCCGGTACAGCCCGTCGCTGAGCCGGCCGAGCATCCGGGCAGCCGGCCGCCGGGACAGCCGCAGGGTGCGCGTGGTGCGGTAGGCGAGGAGCAGCAGACGCGCACGGGAATTGCGTGGATTGACACTCCAGTCCACAAGGACACCGTCGGACATTGGCTCCCGACCCTCTCAGCATCAGTTGTCGAGAATCATCGCTCGGCTCTCGCGAGTCACGATATGCGCGCCAATGCCCGCTGCGCACCACCAATCCGGGTGACAAGAGCGCGGCCCGTTCCGGTGCACACGGGGGGCCGACCTAGGCTGATGATCTGACGAATGCACCGGCCCGCGTCCGCGGCGAGAACGGCCCATCGGGCGCCCCCCAGCGGGGCTCCCCGCCTCGGAGCTCTCGGCCGGGCAGCGTGAACAGCCAGGAGGCCGATGTGCATCGCGACCCCGTCCCCGCCGGCGCAGCCGTGACCGTGGTGATCCCTGCGTACAACCGCGCAGGGGTCATCGCGCGCGCGATCGCGAGCGCCCGGGCCCAACGGCCGCACCCTCCGGCCGAGATCATCGTCGTGGACGATCGATCGTCCGACGACACCGCCGCAAGAGCTGCATCCGCCGGAGCCCGAGTGGTCCGCCACGAACGCAATCGCGGCGCGGGAGCGGCTCGCAACACGGCCATGCACTCGGCCACGCAGCCGTGGACGGCCTTCCTGGACTCCGACGACATGTGGCTGCCCGACCACCTGGCGCGCGCGCTGGCAGCCTCGGACGGCCAGGTCCTCGTCTCCGCTCCGGGCATAGTCCTGCCGTCGTCGGGTCGGAGCGGGCGACTGGTGGGCAACGGGCACGGCGTTCCTGTCCGGCTCAGGTCCCCCCTCTCGCTCCTGGACCCCGAGAACCTGGTGGCGACCAGCGGAACCCTCGTCTCGACCGAGGCGGCTCGCTCCGCGGGGGGCTTCCCGGAGGCGTCCAAGTCGGAGGACGTGGACTTCTGGATTCGGATGCTGGAGCAGGGGCCGGGGCTGGCTCTCTCCGAGCCGGGCTACGTGTACTGCCCAGAGGAGATCCACGCGTCCGTTGATGCCACGGGGATGCGCGAGGCCGTCCAGTCCTACCTCTCCGCCTATCGGGACCGCCGCTGGTACGACCCGCGCGTCGTGCGACGGATCGCGGCACAGGACCGCTGGGACGCCGTGCGCGCAGACATGGCCGACGGCCTGCGCGCCGCCACCCTCCGCGACCTGACCGCCATCGCGGCATCCCCCCGGTCCGCGATGGCGATCGCCCGGCTGCTCGCCTACCGGCGTACGGCACGGCGGGCCGGAACGCGCGCCGCGGACCGACTTCCCGCCGACGTCATCCAGCAGGTGGCGCCGCACCGACCCCCGACAGCGGATCAGTTGACCTGAGTTCTCGCCCGACAGTCGGACTCGGCAGTCGAGCGCGACGTGGCGCGTGGTGTCCGGGCGCGCCACCGGGAGCTGCCAGCTGGTACCCGGCTCGGACCGGCCGATCCGCGTCATCACCCTCGCCCTTGTCGATTGCGCTCAGCGGTGTCGTCACCGGCAGACCCCCAATCGGAAGCCATGGCACGACAGCCTCTACCGTCCCCAGCAACGTCGCCGGGACGCTCTCGCCGCGGTCGGGACAGCCGCTGCCAGGGGCCAGGATCGGGGCCTGGATCGACCAGCGCTGGGCTCGTGTCGCCCCCTCCCCAGGTCACAGCCAGGGGCCCGAGGTCGTCTCAGTAGGCGCCCGACGCCCGGACGACGGCGCGCGCGGTCTTCCAGAGGATCTGGACGTCCAGCGTCAACGACCAGTTCTCCACATAGCGCAGGTCGAGCCGGACGGCCTCCTCCCAGGACAGGTCGCTGCGGCCGGAGATCTGCCACAGACCCGTCAGGCCGGGCTTGACCAGCAGCCGACGGCTCACCGAGCTGTCGTACCGGGCCACCTCGCGGGGCAGCGGCGGCCGCGGGCCCACCAGCGACATGGAGCCCCCCACCACGTTCACCAACTGCGGCAGCTCGTCCAACGACAGCCTGCGCAGCCAGCGACCGACCCGGGTGACCCGCGGGTCCCGCCGCATCTTGAACAGCAGTCCGTCCGCGTCGTTCCCGTCACTGAGACCACTGACCTGCTGGTCCGCGCCCACCACCATGCTGCGGAACTTGAGCATCGTGAAGGAGCGGCCTCCCAGGCCCACACGCTCCTGGCGATAGAAGACCGGCCCCGGGCTGCTCAGCCGCACGGCCAGCGCGACGGCGCCGAAGACCGGCAGCAGTATCAGCAGTGTTGCCAGAGCGGCTGACCGGTCGATCGCGCTCTTGACCACCAAGGGCCACCCCTCGAAGCGCGGCTGCTCCACCGACAGCAGTGGGAGCCCGTCCAACGGGCGGATGTGCAGCCGGGGACCGGCGACCTCCACCAGTCCGGGGGCCACCAGCAGCTCCAGGCCGGTGCCCTCCAGTTGCCAGGACAGCGCTCGGAGGTACTGGGCAGCGGTCTCGCTGGCGGACGTAACCGCCACGGTGTCCGCGCCGCTGCGCAAGGCGGTTGCGACGACGTCGTCCAGCCCGGCTACCGGCAGCCCGACGGCCTGGGCGACGCGGCTACGGTCACCCGGCGTCACGCATGCTGCCACGACCTCCAGGCCGGCGTACCTGGCGTGCCTCAGCCGCTCCACCAGTTCCAGAACGGCACCGCCCCGGCCGACGACCACGACCCGCTTGAGGCACCGGCCCTGGAGCCGCCGACGGTGCAACCGCTGGCGGAGCACGTACCGCCAGACCACCGAGACCAGGGTCAGCGCGGGGACCGCCAGCACGACCAGGCCTCGGCTGAGCTGCAGTTCCGCGGCGTAGGAGAGGAAGCCGAGCACCGCCAGCAGCACCATGCCGGCGTGCCCGACCCGGTGGAACTCGTCGCTGCCAACACCGAAGAGGCGTGCCTCGTAGGCGCCGGTCCCGGCCAGCAACAACGGCCAGACGGCGACCAGGGAGAGGCTGGCCCAGAGCAGTTCGACCGCCTGAGAGGCCGCGCCGCCGTGGCTGACCAGCACCACGGCGCCGGTGACCGCAGCAAGCAGGACGTCGCCGAGGAGCAGCGCCGCCTGGTAGCGGCCCGCCCATCCTCGGCCGGCGCGCACGCCCGGCAACGCGATGAGAGGCCCCCCAGGGGCAGGCTTCAACCCGATGAGACTGACGCCATCCGACGGCTCGACGCTCTTCAACAGCACAGTTCCCCCAGCGGTCCGTCCATCACTGCAGTCATCGCGGTGAAGAGCCGGCGACGCCCGACCGGGTGCACGTCGGGACGGCGACTGGTGATCGCGACTGAGAGTCACCATCACAGACGGTGATGACCAGGACAATCGGACCGTGGGCCGGTTCACCTGTTCGGGGTCAGCCTGTGGTGGGATCGCCACCCGTCCGTGGGAACCGGCCTGGCCCGAGGGTGGTCAACTCCGCGGGTGGACCTGGTTCTGCGCGACTTCCAGACCGCGCTCCAGCAGCAGCTCGGTCGCGTCGGCCGCCTCGGAGACCAGCAGGTCGAGGGTCTTGCGCTCGGTGGCCGAGAAGTCCTTGAGCACGAAGTCCGCAGGGTCCTGGCGGCCCGGGGGGCGACCGATCCCGACCCGGACCCGCAGGTAGTCGCGGGTGCCGACGGAGCGGGAGATCGATCGCAGGCCGTTGTGCCCGCCTTCTCCCCCGCCCCGCTTGAGCCGGACGGTCTCGAAGGGGAGGTCGAGCTCGTCGTGCACCACGACCAGGTCGGTGGCCGGCAGGTGGTGGTAGTCCAGCAGCCCGCGGACCGGACCACCGGACTCGTTCATGTACGTGAGCGGCTGGGTCAGCACGACCCGGCGGCCGGCGAGGCGGCCCTCTCCGGACAGTGACCGGGAGCGGGGGCCCTTGCCCGCCGACAACCGGACCCCGGCGCGCGAGGCCAGCTCCGCCAGCACCATGGCGCCGACGTTGTGCCGGTTGCCGGCGTAGCCGGGACCGGGGTTGCCCAGGCCGACGACCAGGAAGGGCCCTTCGGACACCGGGTCGTGCTCTCGCTCAGCGGATCGCTCAGGCGTCGTCGCCGGTGGCGGGGGTGCCCTCGTTCGCCTCAGCGGCGGCGTCGGACTCCTCGCGCTCGATGCCGGCCTCGGCCTCGGCCTCCTCCAGCTCCGCCTCGAGCTGGGCTGCGGTCGGGGCGCCCAGGAAGCCGATGACCAGCGCCTCCGGGTCGGTGATCAGGGTGGCGCCGGCCGGCAACTGCAGGTCGCCGGCGGTGATGCCCTGGCCCGCGGAGCGCCCGGTGATGTCGACCTCGATGGGCCCCGGCAGGTTGGTGGCGTCCGCCTCGAGGGACACGGAGTTCAGCTGGTGGTTGCTGACCGTGTCCGGGGCGGCCTCGCCGACGATGACGACCGGCACGTCGACGGTGGTCTTCTCACCGCGGCGGACGACCAGCAGGTCGACGTGCTGGTGGACGCGGGTCAGCGGGTCACGCTGCACGGCCTTGGTCAGCGCCAGCTGCTCCTCGCCGTCCAGGACGACGGTCAGCAGCACGTTGGTGCCGCCGTTGCGCAGGGCCGCGGCGAACTCGCGGGCCGGCAGGGACAGGTGGACGACGTCCTGGCCGTGCCCGTACATGACGGCGGGGACGCGGCCGGCGCGGCGGGTCCGGCGGGCACTGCCCTTGCCGAACTCGGTGCGGGTCTCGGCGACGAGGCGGAAGTCAGCCACGGTGATGTGCTCCTCAACAGGGTGGATCGGGTCTGCGTGCTCAGCGCACGAGCGCGGCACACCCCTGGAGGGCAGACGCACGTCGATCACGGAGCGCGGTACGACCGCCTCCCTCGCCGGGCAGCAACAGCGAGGCTACACGAGCCCCGGAACCCGACGACCCCGAGCCGTGGACCGAGGAACGTCGCCAGCGGAGGAACCGGACCGTCCGCCCCGCCAGGGGCGTCCGCGGACCGGACGCGGCGGCCGAAGGCTGTCCGGCCGGGACGCGGGCAACGGCTCAGCTCAGCTGGGGCACGGCTCCTGGCCGCGGTGCGGCCCGAAGGGTCGCAATGTCACGAAGCCCCGTCGAAGAGGCTGGTGACCGACCCGTCCTCGAAGACCGCGCGGATCGCCCGGCTCAGCAGCGGGGCGATCGTGAGCACGGTCAGCTTGTCGAACTGGCGGGCCGGCTCGATGGGCAGCGTGTTGGTGACGATGACGTCGCTGACCCGGCTGTTCTTCAACCGGTCGACGGCGGGACCGGAGAGCACGCCGTGCGTCGCCGCGATGATCACGTCGGCCGCGCCGGCGGCGAAGAGGGTGTCGGCGGCGGCGACGATCGTCCCGCCGGTGTCGATCATGTCGTCGACCAGGATGCAGACCCGGCCCTCGACGTCCCCGACGACGCGGTTGGCGACGACCTCGTTGGGCCGCGTCATGTCCCGGGTCTTGTGGATGAAGGCCAGCGGGGTGCCGCCGAGCTTGTCGGTCCACCGCTCGGAGACCCGGACCCGGCCGGAGTCCGGGGAGACGACGGTGAGGTCGCGGTCGCCGTACTTGCGGCGGACCTCCTCCACCAGCAGATCCATCGCGAAGAGGTGGTCGACCGGGCCGTCGAAGAAGCCCTGGATCTGCGCGGTGTGCAGGTCGACGGCCATCAGCCGGTCGGCGCCGGCGGTCTTGAACATGTCGGCGACCAGGCGGGCGGAGATCGGCTCACGCCCGCGGTGCTTCTTGTCCTGCCGGGC
>JAOPVN010000035.1 GCA_025966175.1 Modestobacter sp.
CGACCAGGCAGCCTGTGTCGCGGTTGATCCCCCGCAGGTCGAAGACGTCGCCGGCCGCGGGATCGGGGCAGAAGATCTTCTCGTGGTCGATCAGGCCGAACCTGCCCTTCCTCGGCAGCAGGACCGATGGCATCCGGTCGACGGCCAGGTCCCGATGCCGCTGCTGGAAGATGGCCCGGACGTCGATGACCGAGTCGGGGTCGGCGCCGGCCGGCGTGTGACGCGTGCTCGGGGACGCGTCCGACGCCAGGAACTCGCACAGCGCCCGGGCCCGCGAGTGCGCATCCGTCGGGTCGTTCCGGTCGGCGAAGACGTAGATGCGCCAGGCGCCGTCCGCCCGGGCGACGTGGCCCAACTGGACCGGTCTGGCGTCGGCCAACCGGACGACCGGGGCGGAGTGGAACCGCATCCCCACCGGGAAGCCCTCCGCGAGGTGCCGGAACGCCGAGTCGGCGGTGATCATCGACGGCGGGTACCTGGTGGCGACTCCCGCCGTGAAGCGACCCTGCGCGGCGAAGTACCGCTGGAACTCCGCCGGGTCGACACCGTCCCCCTCGGCCTCGTCGGCCTCCTTCGGCGGGGCGCTGAACATCCGGGCGAACTCGCGGTCGAACGCGATGAGCTCCTCGGCGACCTCCTGCCGTTCCGCGGAGTAGGTGTGCAGCAGCTCCGGCCTGGCGGTGCCCCGGAGGACGGTGCCGAGCTTCCACCCGAGGTTCCACGCGTCGGCCATGGACACGTTCATGCCCTGGCCGGCCTTGGCGCTGTGCGTGTGGCAGGCATCGCCGGCGATGAAGACCCGGGGGAGGCGGGTGCCCGTCTCCGCCGCCGGCACGTCGTCGAACTTGTCGCACAGGCGCTGGCCGATCTCGTACACCGACCACCACCCGACGTCCTTCACCTCGAGGGTGTAGGGATGCAGGACCCGGTTCGCCACTGCGGCCAACTTCTCCGGGGTGACGCTCCGGTCGTCGAGCATCTCGCGGTCGCGGACCTCGTCCAGCTCGATGTAGAGCCGGACCAGGTACCCACCTTCTCGCGGGATGATGAGGAGGTTGCCCTGGTTCGCCGACAGGATCGCGGACTTGAGCCGGATGTCCGGGAAGTCGGTGACCGCCAGGACGTCCATGACGCCCCACGACTGGTTCATCGGATCACCGACCAGCTCGCGGCCGATGGCGGCCCGGACGCCGCTGCGCGCGCCGTCGCAGCCGACGACGTACCTCGCCCGGACGGTCGAGGTCTCCCCGGTCTCCCGGGACTCCTTCAGGTGCTGCAGGGTGACCGCCACCGGGTACGCCGCCGAGCCGCTCGTGTCCACCTGGACATCGCTGGCGTGCAGGCCGTAGAACGGCCGCAACCTGCTGGCGGAACGCTCCATGTGGTCCCGCAGCCAGGCGAGCATCCGCGCCTGGTTGACGATGACGTGCGGGAACTCCGACAAGCCCTCTTCGGTGTCCTGGATGCGCCCGGTCCGCGTGATCCTGGTGCGGTCCTCCGGGTCCGGTCGCCAGAAGGACACCTCATTGACCCAGTAGCCCTCGGCGACCAGCCGGTCGGCCAGACCGAACGCCTCGAACATCTCCACGGTGCGGCAGGCGACCCCGTCGGCCTGGCCCACCGCGAGCGGACCGTCCCTGCGGTCGATGACCATGGTCCTGATGTCGGGGAAGTTGGCCAGCTGCGCAGCCAGGACGAGACCGGCCGGGCCACACCCGACGATCAGGACGTCGACCTCCTCGGGAAGGCCTTCCGGCCTCTCCGCCACGGACGGGTGCGGCTGCTCGGTGAGCGGGTCGCCGGTCCGGTAGCCATCGAGGTAGAACTGCATCTCCACGCCCTCTCTGCCTCTCTCGCCGTGACCGTGCCTCGCCTTCCGCAGGCGGGGATAGGCTTTTCTGCTGTGAAGAACAGACCGCCGTACGCGATCGCCTCGGTCGACGCGGCACTGCTGCTGGCGACCCTGCTGCAGCAGGAGGGGCCGATGCGCGTCACCGACGCGGCCGGGCGTCTCGGCGTCTCGGGGTCGACGGCGCACCGGCTGCTCGGGATGCTCGTCTACCGCGACTTCGCCGAGCAGCTGCCCGACCGGCGCTACGGCCCGGGGCCGCTGATGCGTGGCGGCTCGCTGCCGCAGGAGCCCGTCGCCCGGCTGCGTGAGGTCGCGCTGCCGCACCTGCACCGGCTGGTCGACGAGCTGGGGGAGACGGTCAACCTCATGGTGCTGGCCGGCGCCGACGTCCGCTTCGTCGCGACCGTGGAGTGCGCCCACGTCCTGCGGGTGGGCGACCGCACCGGTCGGACGCTGCCCGCGCACCTCAGCTCGGGGGGCAAGGCGGTGCTGGCCGGGCTCCCGCCCGCGGAGCTGGACGTCGCCCTCGGGGGCCTCGACGAGGACGCGGTCAGCCGGCTGCACCGGGAGCTGCGCACCGTCCGCCGCCGCGGGTTCGCGGTCAACGACCAGGGGACGGAAGCGGGGCTCATCGCCGTGGGCGTCGCCGTCCCGGCCGGGGCCGGCCTCCCGGCTGCCCTCTCGCTCGCCATGCCCAGCGTCCGGTACTCCCGTGACCGGCTGTCCGAGTGGGGCACGGCGCTGGCCGCCGCCGCGGCGGCCATCGGCGGGGGAGCGTCGCCGGGAGCCCCCGCGCCGCGACAGCCGCGCTGAAGACCGAGGCCGCTCAGGTGGACGACTGCCGGCTCGGGAACGGCAGGGAGCAGGTGCAGCCGACCACGAACGCGGTCACGACTCCGACCCACGGGACCCCGCGGCCTCACGCAACGCCCTCAGGACGTTGCCGCCGATCAGCTTGACGCACTCGTCCTCGTCCCAGCCCCGCGCGAGCAGCTCGGCGATCAGCGCGGGATAGCAGGTGACGTCCGGCAGGCCGTCGGGGAGCTCGTCCGTGCCGTCGAAGTCGCCGCCGATGCCCACGTGGTCGACACCGGCCACCGTGCGCACGTGGTCGATGTGGTCGGCGACCTGGGCGAGGGTCGCCCGCGGGGGAGGGCGGTCGGCCAGGTGCTGCGCGGCGGCCACGGCTCGCCTGCCCCGGTCCGTGGGGTCCAGACCGCGGCGCACCATCTGGGCCGTCAGCTCCAGGTTCCAGGCCCGGCGCTGGGGCGACACGAAGTCCGGGACGAACGTCACCATGCACACGCCTCCACCGGCAGCCAGCCGGCGCAGCACGTCGTCGGGGACGTTGCGGGGGTGGTCGCACACGGCACGGGCGCTGGAATGGGAGAAGACGACCGGGGCCTCCGCGATCTGCAGGACGTCGCGGGCCGTGTCGGCCGACACGTGCGACAGGTCGACCAGCATCCCCAGTCGCTGCATCTCCCGCACCACCTCCCGGCCGAACGCGGTCAGCCCCCCGGCGACGGGGGCGTCGGTCGCCGAGTCGGCCCAGGGCACGTTGACGTTGTGTGTGAGGGTCAGGTAGCGGACGCCGAGGCGGTGCAGCATCCGGAGGACACCCAGCGAGTTCGCGATCGAGTGCCCGCCCTCGGCGCCCAGCAGGGACGCGATCCGGCCGCGGGAGAACGCGTTCTCCACGTCGTCGGCCGTCAGCGCCAGTTCCAGGTCGTCCGGGTGATCGGCGATCATCCGGTGCACGAGGTCGATCTGCTCCAGGGTCGCGGTCACCGCCGCGTCCCCCGGCAACGTGCCAGGGACGTAGACCGACCAGAACTGGGCGCCGACCCCACCACACCGCAGCCGCGGCAGGTCGGTGTGCGTTGCGGCCACCGGGGCGGCGAGGTCCACCCGGCGGAGGTCCGACCCGAACTTCTGCCGGATCTCCCAGGCGAGGTCGTTGTGGCCGTCGACGAGCGGGTGACGGCGCAGCAGGTCGCGGGCCGTGCTGAGCGCTGCGCTGACGTCCTGCCTCATCCGGCCTCCTGCCAGCGCGCTACAGGCCGAGTGCCTGGCGGACGTAGGGGACGTGCCGGCGGGCGACCGGGACGGTCTCGTGGGTGCGGGTGTCGGTGGCGAGGAACAGCGCCCCCTTGAAGCCCTGCTCGATCTCCCTCACCCGGGCCAGGTTGACCAGGAAGCGGCGGTGCACGCGCAGGAAGCCCCGGCCCCCGAGCTCCTGCTCGAGGCGGTCGAGCCCCCGGGCCGCGGCCACCAGCCGCCCCTGGTCGCTCATCAGCCAGACGTTGTTGTGATCGGCCTCGGCGTAGCGGATCTCGCGGGGGTCGAGCAGGACCCACCGGTCCTCCCGCAGGGCGATGACCCGGTTCGGCAGCGGGTGCAGATCCTGGGCGGAGGGCGCGGGTTCGCCCGGCAGATCATCGGGCTCGGCGCGGTCGGGAGGCCCGAGCGTGAGCAGCGCGCCGATCACCTGGGTGCCGTTGAACACCGGACGGACCGCGGCCGAGAGGGGGGTGTCGAGGAAGGGCACGTAGACCAGCGTCGATCCGCTCCAGCACGGGTCCTGCCGGGCGCGTTCGGTGGCCCGGCGCAGCAGTTGCGGCAGGCCGGGCACCTGCGGCGTCCACCGATGGGCCGGGGCGCAGGCAGGGGTGTCCGCGGGAGTGCCGATCAGCACCGCCGCCTCGCTGTTGGCCAGCACGACCTTGCCGGCCGCGTCCACCGCGGCGAGGGGCGTCGCCGGCGCCGTCCGGGCGTCGGCGAAAGCGGCGGCCAGGAGGGTGCCGGTGTGGTGCGCGCGCTGGCGCAGTTTGGCCTCGGTGGCAGCGGCGACCCTGCGCAACCACGGCAGCACGTCATCGGACAACGGCGTCCTGAAGCAGGAGATGTTGAGCGCGGCGAGCGGATCGTGGGTGACCACGTCGCGCACCGCGACGCCCGCGCACATCCACGGATGGAACCCCTGGCACCAGTGTTCCGGGCCTCTGACCAGGACCGGACGCTGGTTGTGCAGGGCGGTCCCCGTGCCGTTGGTGCCGCTCGCCCACTCCGACCAGGTGGACCAGGCGACGAGGTTGCTGTCCGCGGCGAGG
>JAOPVN010000036.1 GCA_025966175.1 Modestobacter sp.
CGTGGCGGCGCTCGAGGAAGGGCAGCACGCCCTCGAAGGCGGCGTAGTAGCTGCGCTCGCGGCCGTAGCGGTTCTTGTAGCGGACGTGCACCTGGTCCGGGGAGCCGTGCAGCACGGCCTTCTGGACGCTGGCCGGCAGCTCTTCCCACGGGGTCTTCATCGAGAAGCCGATCATGTCGGCCAGCCCGCCCAGCAGCCGCTGGAAGTACTCATTGCTCATCGACCCGGCCCACGGGGCGATCGCACCCTCGCCGAGGCTCTTCTGCGGATCGGGGACCACGAGGTCGGGGTCGACCTCCTTGCGGGTGCCGATGCCGGTGCACTCGGGGCAGGCGCCGAACGGCGAGTTGAAGGAGAACGAGCGTGGCTCGAGCGCCTCGAACGACAGCCCGTCGTCGATGCAGGCGAGGTGCTCGGAGAAGGTGCGCTCGCGGAGCGGGTCGCCCTCGGGCAGGTCGATGAAGTCCAGGACGACGAGGCCGCCGGCCAGGCCGAGCGCGGTCTCCACGGAGTCGGTGAGCCGCCGCTTGGCGCTCTCCTTGACCGTCAGCCGGTCCACGATCACCTCGATCGTGTGCTTCTCCTGCTTCTTGAGCTTCGGCGGGTCGGTGAGCTGGTGGATGGTGCCGTCGACCCGGACCCGGGAGAAGCCCTGGGTCTGCAGCGAGCTGAACAGGTCGACGTACTCGCCCTTGCGCGCCCGGACCACGGGGGCGAGGACCTGGAAGCGGGTGCCCTCCTCCATCGCCAGCACCTGGTCGACGATCTGCTGCGGCGTCTGCCGGGAGATCGGCTTGCCGCAGTTGGGGCAGTGCGGCTGGCCGGCGCGGGCGTACAGCAGCCGGAGGTAGTCGTAGACCTCGGTGATGGTGCCGACGGTCGACCGGGGGTTGCGGTTGGTCGACTTCTGGTCGATCGACACCGCTGGGGACAGGCCCTCGATGAAGTCGACGTCCGGCTTGTCCATCTGCCCGAGGAACTGGCGGGCGTAGGCCGACAACGACTCGACGTAGCGGCGCTGCCCCTCGGCGAAGATCGTGTCGAAGGCCAGGCTCGACTTCCCCGAGCCGGAGAGCCCCGTGAACACGATCATCGCGTCGCGAGGCAGGTCGAGGTGGACGTCCTTGAGGTTGTGCTCGCGGGCGCCGCGGACGACGAGCCGGTCCATGTGATCCCTGTCGGTCGCAGTGGTTCGGTGCTGGTCTGTGTGCTCGTGGGCGGAGACCAGTGGTGCGGGGCTGAGCACTCGCCGTGGGTGGTTCATCGCCCAGTGGAACGGTGTGCCGGGAGGCGGGCTTCCCGGCAGCGCTGTCGGCTGGGTCTCTCCCACCGCCCGGCCGGGCGGCAGCGCCCGGCGGCGGTACGGGTCAGCCGGTGCGGCTCCCGGCCGGCCGGCCGGGGTCGAAGACCGGTGCGTGCCGGCGCCAGGGCAGCCGACGTTCCAGCTCTCCGGCCAGCCAGAGTAGTCGGAGTTCGGACCCGGCTGGGCCGACGAACTGGACCGAGCTGGGCAGGCCGTCCCGGCCCGGGCCGGCGGGCAGCACCAGGGCCGGGAGCCCGGCCATGTTCCAGGCCGAGGTCCACGGCGCCCAGCGGGCGTTGGCGGTGATGTTGGCCAGGAACCCGCGCTCGTGCCACGGCCGCGCGGGCAGCGGCGGGCCGGAGACCACCGGGGTGAGCAGCAGGTCGACCTCGGTGAAGAACCCGGCCATCCGCTCGCGGAAGGCCGCCGCGGTGCGCGGCCGGACGAGCCCGGCCCGGCGCACCCAGCGGCCCAGCCGCGCGTGCGTGCGACTGCGGGCCTCCATGGCCTCGCGCTCCAGCCCGAGCGCCTCGGCATCGGCATCGGCGCCGGCCAGCCAGCGGGTGACGGTGCCCAGGGCCGCGGCCGGGGTGATCACCGGGTCCTTGCGCACCACGGTGTGCCCGGCGGCCTCCAGCGCGGCGACGATCTCCTCGATCGCGGCGCGCCCGGCCGCGTCGAGCCGTATCCCCGGCACCGGCGACCTGGTCGACACGGCGATCCGCAGCGGCGCCGGCGGGGCGTCCGGCGCGGCGACCGGCGTGCCGGCGAGGACCGCGAAGCCGGCGGCGAGGTCGGCGACCGTGGTGGCCAGGACGCCGTTCTCCGCCATCCCGGACCAGCTGTCCGCACCGATCTCGGCGGGGACGACGCCGGAGCCCGGCTTCAGGGTGACCAGCCCGCAGGCCGCGGCCGGGAGCCGCAGCGAGCCCATCCCGTCGTTGCCCTGCGCCAGGGGCACGACCCCGGCGGCGACCGCCGCCGCGCTGCCACCGGAGGAGCCGGCGGAGGAGCGTGCGGTGTCCCAGGGGTTGCGGGTGACGGTGCCGGGCCCGTCGGTCGCGGAGTAGAGGCACAGCTCCGGCACCCGGGTGATGCCGACGACCACTGCGCCGGCGGCCCGCAGCCGCGCCACCACGGGATGGTCCGCGCTCGCCCGGCCGGGATCGTGCGCCAGCGAGCCGTCGGTGGTGACCTCGCCCGTGACCGCGACGTTGTCCTTCACCGCGATCGGCACGCCGGCCAGGGGCAGCTCCGCCCGGTGGGGCGAGGCGTCGACCGCCGCGGCCTCGGCCAGCGCCGCCTCGGTGCGGATCACCCGGAAGGCGCCGATGCGGGCCTCGACGTCGGTGAGGTGCGCCAGGTGCGCGCGGACCACCTCGACCGCGGAGAGCTCGCCGGAGCGGACCCGGGCAGCCAGCTCGGTCGCGGGTGCGCCGACGAGGGGCTCGGCCCAGACCTCGGAGCCCGGCGCGGAACCTGCACTAGCGTCCATACCGTCGAACCTATCCGGGGGCACCGACAGTTCTCAGATCGGAGCGGGATGAGCGGGCAGACGTACACCGGGGACGTACAGGTGGGCGGGGCGGCCGACGTCCGGGAACTCCCCGGGCTGACCATCCGGAAGCTGGCCGTGAGCGAGATGGCCAACAACGCCTACCTGCTCACCTCCACCGCCACCGGGGAGGCGCTGCTCATCGACGCCGCCGCCGAGCCCGAGGCGCTGCTGGCCCTGATCGACGGCGCCGACGTGCGGACCGTCGTCACCACGCACGGGCACTGGGACCACCACCGCGCGCTGCCGCAGGTGGTCGAGGCGACCGGCGCGCAGACGGTGGCGCACCCGGCCGACGCCGCGGACCTGCCGGTTCCGGTGACCCGCCCGGTGGAGCACGGCGACACGGTGGCGGTCGGTGACCAGGTGCTGGAGGTGGTGCACCTGCGTGGCCACACGCCCGGGTCGATCGCGCTGGTGTGGCGTGGGCCCGAGGGTGCCGGCACGCACGTCTTCACCGGCGACAGCCTCTTCCCCGGCGGCGTAGGGAACACGCAGAAGGACGCGGCCCGGTTCGTCAGCCTGATCGACGACGTCGAGGCCCGGCTGTTCGGCGAGCTCCCCGACGACACCTGGGTCTACCCGGGGCACGGCAAGGACACGACGATCGGGGCCGAGCGGTCGCACCTGGCGGAGTGGCGCGAGCGCGGCTGGTGAGTCGAGCACGACCCACCCGAGGGCGCCGACCTGGACGTAGGTGCCCGAATCGGGGAGCAGCAGCAGGACTCAGAACGGTGGAGATCGTGACGGTGGCAATCGCCTGCTAGAGCTGGACGCCGCGGGTCAGCGCACCGTCGACGACGAGGTTCGTGCCGGTGGTGAAGCTGGACACCGGGCTGGAGAGGAAGACGACGGCGCGCGCGATCTCCTGCGGCGTCGCCATCCGACCGGTCGGGTTGAGCGCCAGCGAGTCGGCGTACAGCTGCGGCTGACCGGTCTCGATCTGGTGCCAGACGCCGCCCTCGAAGTAGGTGTTGCCCGGGGACACGGTGTTGGCCCGCACCCCGGTGGCGGCGAGCTGGAAGGCCAGCCCCTGCACGTAGTGCACGATCGCCGCCTTCATCACCCCGTACGGCCCGGCGGTGAAGTCGATCTCCCGGCCGGAGACGCTGGAGATCGCGACGATCGACCCGCGGCTCTCGGTCAGGTACGGCAGGGCGGCGGTCGCCAGCCGGACGGTCCCCATCAGGTCCACCTCGAAGGACGCGCGCCAGTTCTCCTCGCCGTCCCCGATGGCCAGGGCGCTGACGTTGGAGACGACGGCGTCGATCCCGCCGAGCCGCTCCGCGGCGGCGGCGACCCACCCGGTCAGCGCCGCCGCGTCAGCCACGTCGACCGCCGTCCCGGTGGCCGACGGGCCCAGCTCGGCGGTCGCTGAGGCGCAGGCGTCCGCGCTGCGCGCGCAGAACTCGACCACCGCCCCCTCGGCGGCGAACGCCTCGACGATCGCCCGGCCGATGCCGCGCGTCCCCCCGGTCACGAGCACACGGGCACCACTGAGCTGCAGGTCCATCGGAGAGGTCCGTTCTGGAGGAGGGTCAGATGAGGCGGGCGCGGGCACGCAGGTCGTCGTGCAGTCCGCCGTAGGCCGACGCCGCGGGCAGCAGCGACTTGCGGGCCTTGACGACGGCGGAGTAGTTGGCGTCGACGACGTTGGCGATCGGCACCTCGGTGATCTGCGAGAGCAGCTGGTAGGCGTCCATCGCGTCGAGCCCGTAGAGGTCCTGGAACCAGTACACGAGCTGGGTCTGCCCGATCCGCCAGGCGTCCTCCAGCGGCCGCGAGGAGCCCACCGTCATCCAGTGCGTGTCGTCCTCGATCCGCGGCCAGGCCGGCCCCCCGCCGGACGCGGCGCCCTTGATCAGCTCGACGATCACCGTCGTGGTCATGGCGCCCTCGACCGCCGTCCCGCAGGCCTCGCCCTCGCCCTGCCGGTAGTGCCCGTCGCCGAGGGAGAACAGCGCGCCCTCGACGTTGACCCGCAGGTAGCAGGTGGCGCCCGGCTTCATCTGCGGGGTGTCCATGTTGCCGCCGAAGGCGTCGGGGACGAGCGAGCTGCGCACCTCTCCCCCGGCGGGCGCGACGCCGACCGTGCCGAGCATCGGCTCCACCGGCAGGTCGATGCGCAGGTCGCTGTTCCGCGCGACGAAGGTGACCGTGTTCCTCGCCCGGTCCAGCTCGTAGATCCAGGTGGTGTC
>JAOPVN010000053.1 GCA_025966175.1 Modestobacter sp.
TGGAGTACATCGGGATGTCCTTGACCAGCACCAGCTCGTCGTGGTCCTCGTCGAACGTCGTCGCCAGGATGTCGTAGGGGTCCTGGGCCAGGCCGGCGAAGGTCTCGGCGTAGGCGCGCGCCACCCGGGCCGGGGTGTCGACCAGGCCGGGCCGGTCGGGGTCCTCGCCGACCGCGATCAGGATCTCCCGGACGGCCGCCTCGATCCGGGCGGCGTCGACCCGGCCGTCGGGCAGGTCGGCCACCGGGTCGCCGGTGCGCGGGTCCTGCCCGAGCCCGTCCACACGGTCCGTGCCGGTCACCGCCGCGTCCTCTGCTCCCCCGGGTGCCGCGCTCACCGGCCCTGGACCGAGGCGCCGACGTCCCCGACCGGCGACTGGGCCGAGCCGTCCGCAGCCCCGTGCGTGCCGTTGCCGTTGACCGCGGCCGCCTCGGCCGGGGTCAGCACGGGCGGGCGCTCGGACGGCGTGCGCTTGCCGAAGCCGTTGTAGGGGGCCATCGACGGGCGCTTGACCACCCCGGCGCAGATCCGGTCCATGTCCTCGCGGGACAGGGTCTCCTTGTCCAGCAGCTCCAGCACCAGGCGGTCGAGGGTGTCCCGGTACTCGACCAGGATCTCCCACGCCTCGTCGTGCGCGGCCTCGATCAGCGCGCGCACCTCGCTGTCGATGTCGGCGGCGACGGCGTCGGAGTAGTCCGAACGCGAGCCCATGTCCCGGCCGAGGAACGGCTCGGAGTCGGTGCTGCCGTACTTCACCGCACCGAGCTTCGCGCTCATCCCGTACTGGGTGACCATCGACTTGGCCAGCGAGGTGGCCTTCTCGATGTCGTTCCCGGCACCGGTGGTGGGCTCGTGGAACACCAGCTCCTCGGCGGCGCGACCACCCAGCGCGTAGGCGAGGGTGTCGATCATCTCCGAGCGGGTCTGGTTGTAGCGGTCCTCCGTCGGCAGCACGAGGGTGTGCCCCAGCGAGCGGCCGCGCGGCAGGATCGTCACCTTGTGCACCGGGTCCAGGTTGGGCAGTGCGTGCGCCACCAGGGCGTGGCCGCCCTCGTGGTAGGCGGTGACCTTCTTCTCCTTGTCGCTCATCGCCCGGGTCTTGCGCTCCGGGCCCGCGATGACGCGGTCGATCGCCTCCTCGAGGGTGGCGTCGGTGATCTGCGTCCCGCCGTGCCGGGCGGTGAGCAGGGCGCCCTCGTTGAGCACGTTGGCCAGGTCGGCACCGGTGAACCCGGGAGTGCGCCGCGCGACGGTGGTCAGGTCGACGTCATCGGCCAGCGGCTTGCCGGTCGCGTGCACCTTCAGCACGGCCACCCGGCCGAGCAGGTCGGGGCGGTCGACCGCGATCTGCCGGTCGAAACGGCCCGGGCGCAGCAGCGCCGGGTCCAGGATGTCCGGCCGGTTCGTGGCGGCGATCATGATGACCCCGCCCCTGACGTCGAAGCCGTCCATCTCGACGAGCATCTGGTTCAGGGTCTGCTCGCGCTCGTCGTGCCCGCCGCCCATGCCGGCACCGCGGTGCCGGCCGACGGCGTCGATCTCGTCGATGAAGATGATCGCCGGGGCGTTGGTCTTGGCCTGTTCGAACAGGTCACGGACACGGCTGGCGCCGACACCGACGAACATCTCGACGAAGTCCGACCCGGAGATCGCGTAGAACGGCACCCCGGCCTCACCGGCGACCGCCCGGGCGAGCAGGGTCTTGCCGGTTCCGGGCGGCCCGAAGAGCAGGACGCCCTTGGGGATCTTCGCGCCGATGGCCTGGTACTTGACCGGGTTCTGCAGGAAGTCCTTGATCTCCTGCAGCTCCTCGATCGCCTCGTCGGCGCCGGCGACGTCGGAGAACGTCGTCTTGGGGGTGTCCTTGCTGACCACCTTGGCCTTGGACTTGCCGAAGGCCATGACGCCCCGGCCGCCGCCCTGCATCGAGTTGAACAACCAGAACAACAGCAGGAGCAGCAGCACGAAGGGGAGGAAGCTCACCAGCAGGCTGACCAGCAGGTTGTCCTGGGTCACGTTGGTGTCGAAGGACGTCGTCCCCGCACCGTTGCCGCTCGCGCCGCGGACCGTGTTGAACACCTCGTCGGCGGCACCGGCCGGGTAGGACGCGCTGACCTTGGTGCTGCCGTCGACCGCGCTCTTCAGGTCGAGGTCGAGCGTCTGTTCCTTGTCGTTGATGGTGGCCGAGCTGACGTTGCCGTCAGTGATCTGGGCCAGTGCTGTCGACGTGGAGACCTGGTGGTAACCGCCATCGCTGCGGAAGAAGCTGGAGCCCACGAAGCCGAGCACGACGACGATGGCGATCCAGAACCAGACGGACCGGAAGATCTTCTTACGTTCCATACACCGTTGCCGGGCCACCGGGGACGCCCGGACTGCCCGTCGACCCTCCTGATCGTCGCAGGACGCCGCGCACGACCCTGGGGGGCACCCCGCCGCGGGGCGACGTCGTTGCGACGACGGTACACCGGCGAGCCTGTGTCCCCGCTGGTCGCACGCTGCCGCCCAGCTGGGGAACGACTGCGGGCAGCATGCCCGGCCCCGTCCAGGGCACCGCCCTGAGCTTGCGAAGGGTGGGGAGGACGGGGTCCTCTTTCAGCTGGAGTAGACGGCGGACTTGAGCGTGGCGATGTAGGGCAGGTCGCGGTAGCGCTCGGCGTAGTCCAGGCCGTAGCCCACGACGAACTCGTTGGGGATGTCGAAGCCCACGTACTTCACCGGGACGTCGACCTTGACCGCGTCGGGCTTGCGCAGCAGCGCGCAGACCTCGAGGGAGGCCGGCCGCCGACTGCCCAGGTTCTTCAGCAGCCAGGACAGCGTCAGCCCGGAGTCGATGATGTCCTCGAGCACCAGCACGTGCTTGTCGGCGATGTCCCGGTCCAGGTCCTTGAGGATCCGGACCACGCCCGAGGAGCTGGTCGCGCTGCCGTAGGAGGAGACCGCCATGAACTCCATCTGGGTGGGCAGCTGCAGGGCCCGGGCGAAGTCGGACATGAACAGCACGGCGCCCTTGAGGACGCCGACGAGGAGCACCTCGCGGCCGGCGTAGTCGACGGCGATGGTGGTGGCGAGCTCGGCGATCTTGCCCTGGATCTGCTCCTCGGAGAGCAGCACGTGGTCGATGTCCGGGCCGTAGCCGTGGTCGGGGCCCAACGGCCCAGGTGCCTGCGCTCCAGGGGTGGCGGGCTGACTCACGCTGCTCAGGGCTCCTCGGGGAGGTCGGCGTCGGCTGGTGCAGCGGGACGCACGCCGCGCTGCACGGTCAGCCTGCCAGACGCCCGGACCACCCCCGTACCGCCGGGTAGGTCTGCCCGGCCCTGACCCCTCCAGCGGGTGAGGAGCGCGTCGACGGCGGCCAGGTGCACGGCCTGCAGGTCCGGCACCCCGGCCCGCAGCAACCAGCTGCGCAGCACGCGGCGCCGCAGGGCCGGCGGCAGCTCCGCCAGCGGCCCGGCCGGCAGCCCGCCGTCCGGACCGAGCAGCGCCTCCAGCTCGCCGGCGGCCAGCGCGTCCAGGGCGTCGAGGTCCTCCCGGAGCAGCGCGGCGGTGCGGGCCAGCGCGGGTGCCACCCCGCCACCGAGGACGTCCTCCAGCAGCGGCAGCACCTCCGTGCGCAGCCGCACCCGGGTGTAGGCGGGGTCGGTGTTCCACGGGTCGTCCCAGACCGGCAGCTCCTGCGCCCCGCAGGCAGCCCGGGTGGTCTCCCGCCGCACGCCCAGCAGCGGCCGCCAGAACGGCGCCCGGTGCTCGACCATGCCGGCCACCGAGCGCGGGCCGGACCCGCGGGCGAGGCCGAGCAGCACGGTCTCGGCCTGGTCGTCCAGCGTGTGCCCGAGGGCGACCGTCCCGCCGTGCTGGGC
>JAOPVN010000068.1 GCA_025966175.1 Modestobacter sp.
AGCACCGCGAGCCCGCAGGCCGACCAGCCCAGCCGGCCGGCGACCGCGACGAGGTCTCCCGGCCGGGCGCCGGCTCGGGTGACCGGCGCGCGGCTCTGCAGGTCGCCCAGGGCGGTCACCGACAGGACGACGGACTGGGAGTCCGGTGCGCAGGCCGAGGTGTCCCCGCCGACGACGGCGGCACCGAACGGCGCGCACTCCGCCGCCATCCCCGCGGCGACGCCCTCCAGCCACGCCGCCGGGGTCTCCGCGGGGCAGGCCAGGCCGACCAGCAGCGCGGTCGGCACCGCGCCCATGGCGGCGATGTCGGCCAGGTTGGCCGCCGCGGCTTTGTGCCCGACGTCCTCGGCCGAGGACCAGTCGCGGCGGAAGTGGCGCCCCTCGACCAGCACGTCGGTGCAGGCCACGACCCGGCCGTCGGGGGCACGCAGCACCGCCGCGTCGTCCCCCGGCCCGACCTCGGCGAGGGCGGCGGCGCCGGAGCGGGCGACGATCCGGGCGATGACCCCGAACTCACCGACCACCCCGACGCTGTCGGCCGGATCCGGTCGGGGCACCAGCGGGCGGGGCCGAGTCATGAGCCGCTCCGCTCTGCTGGGTAGCCTTGCCGATCGGTCCGCTGCTCGGTGGGCCGTTCGCACCCCCAGCCGTTGCCGAGGTGGCGACGCCCGAGGAAGGTCAACCCGTGGTCCACGCCTACATCCTCATCCAGACCGAAGTCGGCAAGGCAGCCGCGGTCGCCGCGAGCATCAGCGAGATCGCCGGCGTGACCAAGGCCGAGGACGTCACCGGCCCCTACGACGTGATCGTGCGGGCGGAGGCGAGCACCGTCGACGAGCTCGGCCGGCTGGTCGTGGCCCGGGTGCAGTCGGTCGACGGCATCACCCGCACGCTCACCTGCCCCGTCGTCAACCTCTGAGCCACTGAGTACGCAGAACTCCTCGTCCGACCCGGTCCTGCGCCGGGCGGCGCTGCTCACGACCGTCGTGCTGGTGCCGGTGGTCGTCGTCCTGCTGGTACTGGTGAACCTGCGGGGTGGCGACGACGGGTCCGCCGCCGACGGACCGGTGGCCGACGTCTCCGGGACGACGACCTCCCCGCGCGGTGACCTGCCCCCGGTGCAGGTCGACACCCCCGTGGTCACCCCGGCCGCCGACCTCGCCTGCCCGGTGCTGATGGGCCAGCTGCCGCTGGAGCTGGCCGGCGAGGCCTCCCGGCTGGTCGAGTCCGACAGCCCCTTCGCCTATGCGTGGGGCGATCCACCGGTCGTGCTGGTCTGCGGGGTCGACCCACCCGCCGGCTTCGTCGTGGGTTCCCAGGGCATCGCCATCAACGGGGTCGAGTGGTTCGTCGACACCACCGACCCGGACACCGTCGTGTGGACGACGGTGGACCGCAACGTCCCGGTCGAGATGCGGGTCCCGGCCAGTACCGACAGCGCCCTGGTCACCGCGGCCAGCTCGATCATCGCCACCGCGCTCCCCTACACCGAGCCGATCCCGGGAGACTGAGCCTCAGCTCTCCGGGAGCCGGTCCAGCTGTCGGGTGGTGACCCCCGTGAGCTCCGCGCGGGCAGCGGCCGTGCTGCCGGCCACCGCGGCGACCGAGACAGTGAAGACCCCCGACGCGCACCAGGCGAACGCGGCCGGACCGGCCAGCCCGTGCTGGGGCGGCGAGTCGTCGCGGACCATCAGCACGCAGTTCGCGGGCAGGTCACCCGGTGCCCGGTGCAGCACGCCGCCGTAGTACTCCGCGTCGTTGCGCGCCAGGTCCTCGGCGTAGGCCGCGGCCCCGTCGGCGTCGCGGAACTGATCGATGAAGACGCTGGTCAGCGCGTTCCCCGAGCGCCAGAAGCGCTCCCAGCCGCGCAGGTAGCCGTAGTCCTCCAGCACCTGGCGCTGGTGGGCGGCGTCGTCCCCGTACCGGGCGACGTCGTCGATGGTCTTCTCCCCCGCCGGCGGGTCCAGCTCGGCGTCGGGGACGAGCGGCAGCCCGGAGGGGACCTCCGCCACCAGCAGCGACTCCAGCTCGGCCGGGGTCGAGGGGACGGCCGCGGTCGGGGACGGGGACGGGGACGCCGCCGCACGGGGCGCGGCCGGACCGTCCGGAGCCTCCTCGGCGCTGCAGCCGCTGCCGAGGGGGGCGAGCAGCACCACCATCGCGGCAGCCGCGCGGGGCAGCAGCCGGGAGGTCACCCGAGCGTTCCGAGGGCCCTGGTGAGGTCCGCGACCAGGTCCGCGGTGTCCTCGATGCCACAGGAGAACCGCACGAACCCGGCAGGGACGGCGTCCCCGCCCCACTGGGCCCGCCGGTCGACGGTGGTGTGGATGCCGCCGAAGCTGGTCGCGGCCGCGACGAACCGGCTGCTGCGGACGAGCTGCTGCACGGCGGCCTCGTCGGCGAGCTCGGCGGACACGATGCCGTTGGGCCGCAGCATCTGCTTCCTTGCCAGGGCGTGGGAGGGGTCCGTGGACCGCCACGGCCACCGGACGCCGGTGACCGCGGGGTGGCCGGCGAGCAGCTCGGTGACCGCAGCGGCGTTGGCCGCCTGCCGGGCCAGCCGGAGGTCCAGGGTGCCCATCGACCGGTGGCCCAGCCACGCCTCGAACGTGCCGGGGGTGTTGCCCGTCGTCTTCCGCCAGGCCGCGATCCGGGTGTGCAGCTCCCGGCCGCGCTCGGTGCGGGCGGTGCTCACGTGCCCGAGCAGGACGTCGCTGTGCCCGGTCAGCGCCTTGGTGTCCGACCCGATGGTGAGGTCGGCGCCCAGGGCGAGCGGGCGCTGCCCGATCGGTGAGGCGGTGGTGTTGTCCACGGCCAGGACGGCACCGGCGGCCCGGGTCGCCCGGGCGACGGCGACGATGTCGCAGAGCTCCAGCCGCGGGTTGCTCGGCGTCTCCAGCAGCACCAGCCGGGCCCCGGCCAGGTCGCCGCGGGCGGCGACGTCCTCGATCTCCAGGGTCGGCACGAGGTCCACCTGCAGGCCGAAGCGCTCCAGCTCGTCGCGGCCGAGCACCCGGGTCGCGTAGTAGCCGTCCGAGGGCAGCACCACCCGGTCGCCGGGGCGGACCAGGGCCAGGACGGCGGAGCTGATGGCCGCCATGCCGGTGGCGAAGGACAGGCAGTCGCCGCCGTCGAGCTCTCCCACCGCGCGCTCGAAGACCCGCAGCGTCGGGTTGTCCGGCCGGGCGTACCCGTCGGCGCCCTGAAAGCCCGGGGCCTGGTCACCCAGGTGGTAGGGCGCGGCGAAGACCGGTGAGGGCCGCAGCGGCGTCCCCGGCACCGCCGGCTCGTCGCCGGCGTGCACCAGCCGGGTGCCGTCCCCGAGCTGCTCGGAGGGGTCAGCGGAGCTCACGGGCGGTCCTCTCGACGGGAGGCGTCCGGGCAGGTCACTCGGGCTTGGCCTCGCGGGACATCATCTCGCGCACCATCTGCTCGGCCGACTCGCCCTCGTAGCAGACCCGGACGACGGCCTCGGTGATCGGCATGTCCACGCCGTGCGCCCGGGCCAGGTCCAGCACCGAGCGGCAGGTCTTCACGCCCTCGGCGGTCTGCTTCGTGATCTGTTGGACCTCGGCGACCGACATGCCCTGGCCGAGGTGCTCGCCGAAGGTGCGGTTGCGCGACAGTGGCGAGGAGCAGGTGGCCACCAGGTCCCCGAGCCCGGCCAGCCCGGCGAAGGTGGTGACGTCGGCGCCCAGCGCCATGCCCAGCCGGGCGGTCTCGGCCAGCCCGCGGGTGATCAGCGAGGCCCGGGTGTTGTCGCCGAACCCCAGCCCGGCAGCGACCCCGCAGGCCAGCGCGATCACGTTCTTGACGGCGCCTCCGAGTTCGCAGCCGACCAGGTCGGCGTTGGTGTACGGCCGGAAGTAGCGGGTGTGGCAGGCAGCCTGCAGCGCCTCGGCGCGGTCGGTGTCCGCGCAGGCGATCACGGTCGCCGAGGGCTGCTCCTCGGCGATCTCGCGGGCCAGGTTGGGCCCGGACAGCGCGGCGACCCGGTCCGCACCGGCGCCGGTGACCTCGCAGATCACCTCGCTCATCCTTTTCGTCGTCCCCAGCTCGACGCCCTTCATCAGCGAGAGCAGCGACGCGTCGTCGGGCAGCAGCGGCGCCCAGCCGGTGAGGTTCTCCCGCAGCGTCTGGCTCGGGACGGCGAGCACGACGACGTCCGCGCCGTCCAGCGCCTCCGCCGGGTCGCCGGTGGCCCGGACCGCGTCGGGCAGCCGCACCCCGGGCAGGTAGTCCACGTTCTCCCGGGTCGTCCGGATCGCGCTGACCAGCTCCGGGCGGCGGGCGTGCAGGGTGACGCTGCAGCCGGCGTCGGCCAGCACCTTGGCGAAGGTCGTGCCCCAGGAACCCGCCCCCAGCACCGCGGCCCGCGTCACGCGGCGTTCCCGGGGAGGTCGCCGGGCAGCGCGCGGCGGGTGGGTCGGGGGTGGAACGCAGCGGGCGGACGCTCCCCGCGCAACTCACCGAGCTGCTCGCGGACCTGGGCCATCAGCAGGTCGGTCACCTCGCGCAGCAGCTCGGCGGACAACGGGTGCCCCGCGCGGACCTGGGCACGCTGCACGGACAGGTCGGCCGGCTCCCCGACCAGGTAGTCCGCGGGCGTCCGCAGCCGCAGGTGCAGCCGCTTGGTGTGGTAGTCGTGCACCCGCTGCGGCCCCCACTGGGCGACCGGCAGGACGACCGCCTCGGTGGTCAGCGCCAGCCGGGCGACGCCGGAGCGGGACTGCATCGGCCACCAGTCCGGGTCGCGGGTCACCGAGCCCTCCGGGTAGATGACGACGACGCCGCCGTCGTCCAGCGTCGCCTTCGCCGCGTGCACCGAGGAGCTGGCCGCGCTGGTGCCCCGGGAGACCGGGATCTGGCCGGCCGCGCGCAGGATCGTGCCGGCCAGCCCCTTGAACACCGACTCCTTGGCCAGGAAGTGCGGCACCCGCCCGCTGTCCCAGACCAGCCGGCCGCAGGCCAGCGGGTCGAGCACCGAGACGTGGTTGGCGACCAGCAGGACGCCGCCGGCAGCCGGGATGCGGTCGGCGTGCCGGTACCGGAGCCGGAAGAGCAGCGAGGCCACGGCGTACACGACCACGACGCAGAGCCGGAGCGCCCACGGCACCGGACGGCGGGTCACCCGGCGCGGCGGACGCGGTCCGGGCAGCAGCTCCGCGGCCTCGGCAGGCGCGGGGGGCGGCAGCTCCTGCGTCACCTGACACCTCTTCCGTCTCGCGGGCCGGCCGGCCGTGGGAGGACGACTGCGCCGGTGACCCGGCTCATGATCGTGCCCCCCACCCACCTTCGGCCAGCAAGGGGCCCCGGTTCAGCCCAGCGCGGCGGCCCGGTGGGTGAACCGGCCGGCGACGAGGGTGCCGAGCACCTCCGTGGTCCGCAGCCCAGCGAC
Source organism: Modestobacter sp. (assembly GCA_025966175.1). Lineage (GTDB taxonomy): Bacteria > Actinomycetota > Actinomycetes > Mycobacteriales > Geodermatophilaceae > Modestobacter. Next base: position 5,399 of record JAOPVN010000068.1, read on the forward strand.
GCCCTCGCGGGCCAGCACCGAGGCCGGCGGCTCGGGCACCACCATCAGGTCCGCGGCGTCCCCGACCCGCACCGCGCGGCGACCGCCGCTGGCGGCGGCCAGCGCGACGTCGAGGTCCAGGTGCTGCTCGGGGTGCCACGGGGCGCGGCCGTCCAGCGACCGGTGGACGGCGCTGGCGATGCCGTCCCACGGGTCGAGCGGCGCCACCGGGGCATCGGAACCCAGGACGACCTCCGCGCCGGCGTCCACCAGGGCCCGGTAGGCGAAGGCGCGGCCCGTGGCACCGGCCCAGTGCTGGTCGGCGGCGTCCCGGTCGTCGAGCGCGTGCCGGGGCTGGACGCTGGCCACCACCCCGAGCTCGGCGAAGCGCGGCAGGTCCTCGGGGCGCACCTGCTGGGCGTGCTCGATCCGCCCGGTGACACCGGCGGCGGCGAAGCCGTCCAGCGCGACCGCGGTCGCCCGGTCGCCGATCGCGTGGACGGCGAGGTCCAGTCCTGCGGAGCTCGCCCGGCGCAGCAGCCGCTCCAGCTCCGGCAGCGGCGTGCGCAGCAGCCCGTGCGCCTCCGGGCCGGTGACCCCGGGATAGGCGTGCGTGCAGTAGGCGGTGCGGGTGCCCAGGGAGCCGTCGACGAAGAGCTTCAGCGGACCCATCCGCACCCGCTCGGCCGCGACCGGGTCGGCCACGCCCGGCAGCGGGTCGCCGCTGCGCAGCCCGGCGGCGATCGTCTCCTCCAGCCGGTCGACCCACACGGAGGCGTGCACCCGCAGCGGTGGGCCACCGGGCAGCAGCGCGGCGCGACGGGCCCAGCTGGTCACCGGGTCGGCGTACTCGAAGTCGACGACGGCGGTCACCCCGCGGGCGGCGGCCGCGGCGGTCGCCTCGAGCACCCACCCGTCCAGGACCGCGACCTCGACCGCGGCGGCCCGGGCCAGCAGGTCCATCACCTCCTGCTCGCGGACGACGCCGGTGGGGCTGCTGAGCCCGTACCGGTGCACCGCGGCGGTGCTGCACCAGGCGGTGTGCAGGTCGCCGCTGGCCACCACGACCGGCACGCCGGGCAGGACGTCGTCCAGCAGCACCGCCTCGGGGGGCTGGGGCCACAGCGCGTCCCGGAAGCCGTGGCCCACCACGACCGCGCCCGGGTCCGGCGGAGCCGCGCGGACGGCGGCGCCGATCATCGCCGCCGCCTCGGTGGCCGACCGGGCCGCGGAGACGTCGATCCGGCGACGGGCGGCCGCCCACTGGTCCAGGTGCACGTGCGCGTCGGTCAGTCCGGGCAGCAGCGCGGCGCCGTCGAGGTCCACCACCTCCAGGTCGCCGGGCAGCACGGGCAGCCCGGGGGCGCCGGCGGAGAGGTCGTCGGCGATCGCCAGCACCCGGCCGCCGCCGACCAGGACGTCCCGGACGGCTGCGCCCAGCCGGGCGCGGCGCAGCAGCAACGCGCTCACCCGGAGACCTGCGCGGCGCACCGGGCCCGGCAGACGTCGAGCGGTCGGGCCGAGATGCCGCCGACCCGGGCCCGGCTCAGCGTGCCGTCGGCCGCCCACTCGTGGTCCACGGTCTCCCCCGGGGAACCGAACCCCGCCTCGGCGGCGACAACGGTCGTGCGCATCGACGGGTGCTCCTCGGGAGACGGCCAGGGGCACCAGCATGACCGGGGCCCTGGGCGTGCCGGCACCGGGTCCGACGGCGTCGGGCACCCCCACTCGTCGACGGCGACGCCGCCTCCGATCTAGCCCCTCGAAGCAGCTCCGGAGCAGGCGGCTGGCACCAGCCCGCACGGATGTGCTGACATCGACGCGTGCAGCCGTGGTTCGTGATCATCCCCGCGAAGCTGCTGGCGCGCGCCAAGACCCGCCTGACCCCGTTGAGCGCCCGGCACGGCGACCAGTCGGCGGCCCGCCATCGGGAACTGGTGCTGGCGATGCTCGCCGACACCGTGTCCGCGGCGGTCGCCAGCTCGGCGGTCGCCGCGGTGATGGTCGTGACCAACGACCCGGAGGTGGGCGACCTCGTCCGCGCGCTGCGGGCGCGGACCGTCGCCGACGAGCCCGACCACGGCCTGAACGCCGCCCTCGTCCACGGGGCACAGGCGGCGCGGGCGGCCGGCGCCCGGGCCATCGCCGCGATGAACTCCGACCTCCCGGCGCTGCACCCGGAGGAGTTGACCCGGGCGCTGACCTGTGCGGCGGAGACCGGCCGCAGCTTCGTGGCCGACCGCGAGGGCACCGGCACGACGTTGCTGTGCGCCCCGTCCGGCGACCTGGATCCCCGCTTCGGCCCGGGCTCGGCCGCTGATCACGCCCGCAGCGGGGCCGCGCTGCTCACCGACAACTGGCCGGGGCTGTGTCGCGACGTGGACACCGAGGCCGACCTGCGCACCGCCGTCGCGATCGGGCTCGGCACGCACACCGCCGGATTCCTCTCGGCCACCTCCCGGCCATCTGGGTGAGGCAGGATCGACGCGTGCCCGTCGCCACCTCACCGCTGCCCGCCGACCGGTTCCTGAACCGGGAGCTGTCCTGGTTGGACTTCAACACGCGCGTGCTGGAGCTGGCCGAGGACGACACCCTCCCGCTGCTGGAGCGGGTCAAGTTCCTCTCCATCTTCGCCAGCAACCTCGACGAGTTCTACATGGTCCGGATCGCCGGGCTCAAGCGCCGGCAGAGCACCGGGCTGACCGTCCGCTCCCCCGACGGCCTGACCATCCGGGAGCAGCTGGCCCGGGTCACCGAGCGCACCCAGGACCTCGTCCACCGGCACGCCAGCGTCTTCGACAAGGACGTCGCCCCGCGGCTGGAGGAGCACGGCATCCGGATCGTGCACTGGTCCGACCTGGGCGACGCCGACGCGATGCGACTGCGCGAGTACTTCCGGGACCAGGTCTTCCCGGTGCTCACCCCGCTCGCCGTGGATCCCGCGCACCCGTTCCCCTACATCAGCGGGCTCTCGCTGAACCTCGCCGTCTCGGTGCGGGACCCCGAGACCGGCGCGCCACGGTTCGCCCGGGTGAAGGTGCCCAACAACGTGCCGCGCTTCATCCCGGTCGGCCCGGTCGACCCCGAGGCGGTGTTCCTGCCGCTGGAGGACCTCATGGCCGCCCACCTGACGTCGCTGTTCCCCGGGCTGGACGTGCTCGACCACCACCTGTTCCGGGTCACCCGCAACGCCGACGTGGAGGTGGAGGAGGACCGCGACGAGGACCTGCTGCAGGCGCTGGAGCGGGAGCTGGCCCGGCGCCGGTTCGGGCCCGCGGTACGGCTGGAGGTCACCGAGTCGATCGACCCGCAGATCCTCGACGTCCTGGTCAACGAGCTGGAGATCAGCCCGTCCGACGTCGTCACGGTGCCCGGCCTGCTCGACCTCAGCTCGTTGATGGCGCTCTACGAGCTGGACCGGCCCGAGCTCAAGGACGAGCCCTTCGTCCCCGCCACCCACCCGCGGTTGAGCGAGGGCGAGACGCCCAAGAGCGTCTTCGCCACCCTGCGGGAGGGCGACGTGCTCGTGCACCACCCCTACGACTCCTTCGCCACCAGCGTGCAGCGCTTCATCGAGCAGGCCGCCGCCGACCCGAACGTGCTGGCGATCAAGCAGACGCTGTACCGCACCTCCGGTGACTCCCCGATCGTGGAGGCGCTGATCGAGGCGGCCGAGGCCGGCAAGCAGGTCGTGGTGCTGGTGGAGATCAAGGCCCGCTTCGACGAGGAGGCCAACATCAGCTGGGCGCGGTCGCTGGAGCGGGCCGGCTGCCACGTCGTCTACGGCCTGGTCGGGCTGAAGACGCACTGCAAGACCGCGCTGGTCGTGCGCCGGGAGAGCGGCGTGATCCGCCGGTACTGCCACATCGGCACCGGCAACTACAACCCGAAGACCGCCCGGATCTACGAGGACCTGGGCATCCTCACCGCCGACCCGCGGGTGGGCGCCGACCTGACCGACCTGTTCAACACCCTCACCGGCTACTCGCGGCAGACCACCTACCGATCGCTGATGGTCGCCCCGCACGGCATCCGCACCGGCCTGGTGGAGAAGATCCGGCGCGAGGCACGGCATGCCTCGGAGGGCACGCCCGCCGGTATCCGGATCAAGGTGAACTCGCTGGTCGACGAGCAGATCATCGACGCTCTCTACGAGGCGTCGCTGGCCGGCGTCCCCGTGGAGCTGCTCATCCGCGGCATCTGCGCGCTGCGACCGGGGGTGCCGGGGCTGAGCGAGAACATCCGGGTCCGCTCGATCGTCGGCCGCTTCCTCGAGCACTCCCGCGTGATGAGCTTCGCCAACGCCGGCCAGCCCGAGTGGTGGCTGGGCAGCTCCGACCTCATGCACCGCAACCTGGACCGCCGGGTGGAGGTGCTGCTGCGGGTCAACGACCAGACGGCCGCCCGCCAGCTGCAGCGGGTGTTCGACGCCGAGATGGCACCCGACGTGCGCAGCTGGCAACTGGCCGCGGACGGCACCTGGACCCGCACCGGCGGGCGGGACGTGCAGAAGGACCTGCTGGCGACGCGGGGTGAGCTCGCTGGCTGAGAACGCCCGCGCGGTCGGCGCTGCCGGCGGCGTGCTCTGGCGCACCGGGGACGGCGGTGGGCTGGAGACCGCGCTGGTGCACCGGCCCAAGTACGACGACTGGTCGTTGCCCAAGGGCAAGCCGGAGGCCGGGGAGCACCTGCTGGAGACCGCGGTCCGGGAGGTGGTCGAGGAGACCGGCCTGTCCGTGGTGGTCGGACGGCGCAGCGTGCGCACCCGCTACGACGTCACCGCCCGGGACGGCCGGACGGCCCCCAAGGAGGTCGACTACTGGCTGATGCACGCCACCGGCGACTTCGTGCCCAACGACGAGGTCGACGAGCTGTGCTGGCTGGACCTGGACCGCGCCGCCGAGCTGGTCAGCCACGAGCACGACCGAGCCGTGCTCGACGACCTCGCGCGCACCGACGTCCCCCGCACCCCCACGCTGCTGCTGGTCCGGCACGCGCACGCCGGCGACCGGTCGGACTTCGACGGCCCGGACGAGCTGCGACCGCTCGACAAGCGCGGCCGGGCGCAGGCCCGCCGGCTGGCCGAGGTGCTGCCGCTGTTCGCCCCGGTGGCGGTCGTGTCCGCCGAGCCGGTCCGCTGTCAGGAGACGATGGCCCCGCTGGCCCAGGCGCTCGGCCTCGGCGTGGACCTGCTGCCCGAGCTGGGCGAGGACCGGTTCCACGTCGATCCGCAGTCCGGGCTGGCCGCGGTCGAGCGCCTGCTGACCCCCCGGGCCGATCCGGGGGTCACCGTCGTCTGCAGCCAGGGCGGGGCGATCCCGTCGGTGCTGCTGAACCTCGGGGTGCGCTGGCACGACGGCGCCGGGGCGCTGTGGCCGCCGTCGGCGAAGGGCAGTGTCTGGGTGCTGGGCGGGCGCCCCGGCGCCCTGGCCGCCGACTACTACCGGGACTTCAACACCGACCCGGCGGCGCCGGCGGGCGAGCTGGCCCGCAGCACCGCCGGGCGGCGCTGAGCTCAGGCCCCTCCAGGGCCTCCCCGAGCCTGCGAAGTGATGCGGGACGGGGCCTTCTGCGGAGCCTCGGGGAGGGGGTCCTGCTACAGAGCCGGCAGGGAACGCGGCAGCCAGGTCGGCCGCTGCGCCTCGAACGCCGTGACGTCGTCCAGGTGCCGCTCGGTGAGGCCGACGTCGTCCAGGCCCTCCAGCAGCCGCCAGCGGGTGTAGGCGTCGATCGAGAACGGGACGACCGTGGCGCCGTAGGTCACCTGCTCGGCCTGCAGGTCGACGGTGACCGGCAGCGCCGGGTCGGCCTCGATCGCGGCCCAGAGCGCCTCGACGTCGGCCTCGGGCAGGACGACGGTGAGCAGCCCGGCCTTGGTCGAGTTGTTCCGGAAGATGTCGGCGAAGCGCGGGCTGATGACCACCCGGAACCCGCCGTCCAGCAGCGCCCAGTTGGCGTGCTCGCGGGAGGAACCGGTGCCGAAGTCCGGTCCGGCCACCAGGATCGAGGCGTCGGCGTACTGCGGCTGGTTGAGCACGAAGTCCGGCTCGTTCGTCCGCCAGGCCACGAACAGCCCGTCCTCGAAGCCGGTGCGGGTGATCCGCTTGAGGTACTCGGCCGGGATGATCTGGTCGGTGTCGACGTTGCTGCGGCGCAGCGGGGCGGCGGTACCGGTGTGCGTGGTGAAGGCGTCCATCGGGGTCAGACTCCAGCGGTGGTGAGGTCGGCCGGGGCGGTGAGCTTGCCCGTCAGCGCGGTGGCCGCGGCGACGGCGGGCGAGACCAGGTGGGTGCGCCCACCCTTGCCCTGGCGGCCCTGGAAGTTGCGGTTGCTGGTGGAGGCCGAGCGCTCCCCCGGCTTGAGCTGGTCGGGGTTCATGCCCAGGCACATCGAGCAGCCCGCGCCGCGCCACTCGGCGCCGGCGTCCAGGAACACCTGGTCCAGGCCCTCGGCCTCGGCCTGCTGCTTCACCGCGACCGAGCCCGGGACGACGAGCATCCGGGTGGTGGCGTCGACGTGCTTGCCC
>JAOPVN010000078.1 GCA_025966175.1 Modestobacter sp.
CTCGTGGTGCTCAGCGCACCGGACAGCTCGGCGGTGACGTTGTGCTCGAGCTCGGCGGCGAGGCCGATCACCCCGGCCCGCTCGTGGGCGAGGGTGGCCATGGTGACGTCCCAGCCGCGGTGCAGCGGGCCCAGCAGGCTGCTCCGCGGCACCCGGACGTCGGTGAAGAAGACCTCGGCGAAGCCGGACTCGCCGGTGATCATCCGGATCGGCCGGCGCTCGATCCCGGGGGTGTCCATCCGGATGGTCAGCGCACTGATGCCGCGGTGCTTGGGTGCATCGGGGTCGGTGCGGGCCAGCAGCAGGCAGTGCGTCGCCTCCATGCCCTCCGACGTCCAGATCTTCTGCCCGTTGATGACGAAGTCATCGCCGTCGGCCACCGCCCGGGTGCGCAGTGACGCCAGGTCACTGCCGGCACCCGGCTCGCTGAACCCCTGGCACCAGATCTCCTCGGTGGTGAGGATCCGCGGCAGGGAGGTCTGCTGCTCCTCGCTGCCGAAGGCCATCAGGGCCGGGCCCACGTTGTTGATGCCCAGGACGCCGGCGAGCACGGGTGCCCAGGCAGCGGCCAGCTCCAGGCCGCAGGCGACCCGGTCCCGGACCCCCAGGCCCCGGCCGCCGAACTCCTCCGGCCAGCCGAGCGCGGCCCACCCGCCGGCGGCCAGCGTCCGCTGCCAGTCCAGCCGCGCGTCGAACGACGTCGACCGCCCCCACCGGGCGCGCAGGTCGCCACTGGTCTCGGCCAGGAAGTCCCGTAGTTCCTGGACCACCTTCGGTGGAGCCGGCCGTGCAGCCGCGTCGGTCACTGGGCTCTCCATCCCCGTCCGGTCAGCCGCGGCCGAACGGCCACCGGGTCTGTCTGACATCGTGTACACATCAGCGGACTGGCGACACGGTAGCTCCTGGCGACCGCTGTCCGCCAACCCCCCACCCACCATTCCGGCACGGGTCGAGGGCGTCGTGGACCGCGGTCCACGACGCCCGCACCTCCGCCGGGCGCCCCGCCCGGCCGACCGCGCCGGGACCCCACGCGAGGAAGGCACGGACGACGATGTCAGCACCGGCAGACGCAGCGACCCCCGCTCCGAAGGTCCTGGTGGAACGGCGGGGGCACGTCCTCGTCGTCACCCTGAACCGGCCCCAGGCACGCAACGCCGTCGACCAGGACGTCTGCCTGCTGGTCGGGGACGCCGTCGAGCAGGCCGAGCACGACCCCGGGATCCGGGCCCTCGTGCTGACCGGAGCCGGGGACGCGGCGTTCAGCGCGGGCGCGGACCTGAAGGCCATCGCCCGGGGCGAGCGCATCCTCCCCGAGGGCAAGGAGCACTGGAGCTTCGCCGGGTTCGTCAACCACGTGACGTCGAAGCCCACGATCGCTGCGGTCAACGGTGCGGCGCTCGGCGGCGGCACCGAGCTGGCGCTCTCCTGCGACCTGGTGGTGGCCAGCGAGACCGCGACCTTCGGGCTGCCGGAGGTCATGCGGGGGCTGATCGCCGCGGCCGGTGGCGCCTTCCGGCTGATGGCCCAGCTGCCGCCCAAGGTGGCCATGCACGCGCTGCTCACCGGGGTGCCGCTCAGCGCGGAGGAGGCACTGCGCTGGGGGCTGGTCAACCAGGTGGTGGCCGCCGGCACGGCGCTGGACCGGGCGCTGGAGCTCGCCGACCGGATCGCGGCGAACGCGCCGCTGGCCGTGCAGGCCTCCAAGCGCATCGCCTACGGGATCGAGGACGGAACCCGTCCGGACGAGGCCCGGCTGTGGGCGCTCACCGAGCGCGAGATGGCGGCCGTGGCCACCTCGGAGGACGCCAAGGAGGGCCCCCGGGCCTTCGCCGAGAAGCGCGCTCCGGAGTGGCAGGCCCGCTGACCGACGCGTCGCCGGCCCGATCCCGGGGCCGGCGACGCGGTCGTACCCGGCTCAGGACGGGGTGGGCACCGTGCTGAACTCGCGGGGCAGCTGACGGCGCAGCAGCTTGCCGGTGTCGGTGTGCGGGAGCTCGTCGCGGAAGATGATCCGGTCCGGGGTCTTGGCCGAGCGGAGCTGGCTGCGCACCCACTCCCGCAGGACCTCGACGTCGCACTGCGCGCCCGTGGCGGGGACGACGACCGCGGCCAGGCACTCGCCCCACTCCTCGTCGGGCAGCCCGAGGACCGCGACCTCGGCGACGGCCGGGTGCCGCAGCAGCACGTCCTCGACCTCGGCCGGGGCGATGTTCTCCCCGCCGCGGATGATCACGTCGTCCGAGCGACCGAGCACGAACAGGTAGCCGTCCTCGTCCATCCGGGCCCGGTCACGGGTCGGGAACCAGCCCGCCTCGTCCAGCGCGGAGCCCAGCCCCTCGTACTCGCCGGACACCTGCTCGCCGCGGACCCAGAGCTCCCCCTCCTCGCCGGCGGGCACCACCCGGTCGAAGTCGCGGACCTGTCCCTCGACCCCGGGGATCAGCCGGCCGACCGAGCCGAGTCGGGCCCGCACCGCCGGGTCGTCGCTGTCCAGCGCGACCCGGTGGTCCTCCGGCCCGAGGACGGCGATCGTGGAACTGGTCTCCGTGAGTCCGTAGGCGTTGACGAAGTCGACGGTCGGGAAGGCCCGCAGCGCCCGCTCCAGGACCGGCTGCGGCATCCGGGCGCCGCCGTAGGCCAGCGTCCTGAGCGCCGGCAGCTCCGGGACGTCGTCGCCGATCTCGTCCAGGATCCGGGCCAGCATGGTGGGGACCACCATCGCGAAGGTGACCTGCTCCTCGCGGACCAGGTCCAGCCAGGCGCGCGGCGTGAAGTTCGGCAGGTACAGCAGCCGACGCCCCGCGAAGACGTTGGTCAGCACGGTGCCGACCCCGGCGACGTGGTACGTCGGCACGCTGACCAGGGCGGCGTCGCCCTCGGCGGCGCTACCGGGCTCGACGGTCTGCAGCACGTAGGACTGCAGGTTCTGGTGGCGGAGCACGACGCACTTCGGCGCCGCGGTGGTGCCACTGGTGAACAGCAGCACCGCCGGATCGCCGTCGTCGACGTCGGGCAGGTCGGCGGCGGGCTCGGTGGCACACCGACGCATCCACTCGTCGGTGCTGAGGACCGGCAGGTCAGCCCCGGCCAGCACCGACAGGTAGGCCTCGTCCACGATGACCAGCGGCGCGTCCAGCCGCCCGAGCAGCTCGCGCAGCTGGCCCTCGGCCAACCGGTAGTTCAGCGGCGCGATCGGCACGCCCGCGCGCGCGGCGGCGAACATCGCCACCGGGAAGGCCGAGCCGTTCACCCCGATGAAGGCGACCGACCGAGCGCCGCTGGCGACGATCACGGCAGCGCCGCCCACCGTGAGCCGGCTGAGCCCCTCCGCGGTGATCTGCTCGTCGCGCAGGCCGACGGCCAGCCGCTCCGGGTCCATCGACTCGGCGAGGTCCAGCAGCAGGGTGATGGCCATGCTCGTCTCCTCCTGGTCTCAGTCGCTGGCCGGCAGCGGCTTGGCCTGCTTGAGGCCGAGCCCCACCCCGTCGAGCGCGAGCGTCCCGACGCCCGGCTTGGTGACCAGCAGCTCGATGCGGTCGTCGGGATCGGTGTACCGCTTGCCGAGCAGCGTGCTGTCCGAGGCAGTCTCGGCGACGGTCAGCCCCTCTGCCGGAGCATCGCCGGCGGGGATCATCGGCTGTCCACCGCAGGCCAGGCCGAGGTCGCCACCGGGCGACTTCACGACGACGACCTCGGTGGGACCGACCTGGCTGCGCAGGCGCGTGCCGGGCTTCAACTCCATGGGGACCTCCAAGCGTCCAGTGTTGTCGGTGGCCGGCGACGGGCTGCCGCGCATGTCAGACAGCCGATCGGGCCAGCACCAGTGCACAGCATGTCAGATAGTGAGTCAGATGACATGTACATGGCGCCAGAAACAAGTGCCCCCCACGTTGACCCCCGTCCGTGCGCGTGGCTACGGTCACACCGAGTCGCGGCGATCTGGTGTCCGCCGACGCTGGAGCAACCTCGCGGGAGAGCACAGATGAGCAACGTCATGCAGGGTGTCCGGGTCATCGAACTGGCGGGGTGGACGTTCGTCCCGTCGGCCGGTGCCGTCCTCGCCGACTGGGGCGCGGACGTTATCAAGATCGAGCACCCCGAGACCGGTGATCCCCAGCGCGGCCTGAACGTGGGGGCCCTGGGCACGGCCGGTCCCGGCGGGGTCAGCTTCATGATGGAGCAGCCCAACCGGGGGAAGAAGAGCGTCGGTCTCGACGTCGCCAGCGAGGCCGGCCGGGCCCTGCTGCTGCGGCTCATCGCCGGCGCCGACGTCTTCCTCACCAACCTGCTGCCGGGCAGCCTCGAGCGCCTGCGGCTGTCGGTCGAGGACGTCCGCGCGGTGAATCCCTCGGTCGTCTACGCACGGGGCACCGGGTACGGCGTCCGTGGCCCGGAGGCCAACTCCGGTGGCTTCGACTCCGCGGTGTACTGGAGCCGGGCCGGCATCGCCGCCATGCTGCAGGGCCCCGACGCGGAGTTCCCGCCGTTCCAGCGGCCGGCGTTCGGCGACATCATGGGCGGGCTGACCCTGGCGGGCGGCATCTCCGCGGCGCTCTTCAAGCGCGAGCGGACGGGCGAGGGCTCGGTGCTCGACGTCTCACTCATGGGGCTGGGCGTCTGGAACGTCGCGCCGGACGTCACCGCGACGGCGCTCATGGGCGAGGAGAAGCTGACCCGCTTCAGCGTCAAGGACATGCCCAACCCGCTGATGAACTACTACCAGACCAGCGACGGCCGCTGGCTGCAGCTGATGATGCTGCAGGCCGACCGGTTCTGGCCGGACGTCTGCGCGATCATCGACCGCCCCGACTTCGTCGACGACCCGCGGTTCGCCAAGGCGGGAGCGCGCTTCGAGAACCGGGTGGAGTGCATCGAGGAGCTGCGCAAGGCCTTCGCCGGCCGTCCGCTGGCCGAGTGGCGCGAGCGCTTCACCATCACCAAGGGCGTCTGGGCCGTGCTGCAGACCCCGGCCGAGGTGCTCGAGGACCCGCAGGTGGTCGCCAACGGCTACGTCCGGCCGGTGACCACCGAGGAGGGGTTCGAGTACCACCTCGTCGCCAACCCGGTGCAGTTCGACGAGACCCCGCCGGACCTGGTCCGGGCGCCCGACCACGGTCAGCACACCGACGAGGTGCTCCTGGACCTGGGCCTGGACTACGACGAGATCATCGAGCTGAAGACCTCCTCCGTCATCCTCTGAGCCACCGTCGAGGATCGGCCGGGTCGCCCGACCCGGCCGATCCCGCACCCCACGGGACGCACTGACCCCCGCGGGCCGACGTCCCGGCCGCGCCCGTCGCTCCGGGCGCGCGGCGACGCGGCCCCACCACGAGACCCCGGAGGGGCCATGTACCCGGCGACGTTCGCCGCCTCCGCACCCGACCGGCCCGCCGTCGTCATGGCCGGCAGCGGCGAGGTCGTCACCTACCGCCAGCTGGACGAGCGGTCCAACCGGGCGGCGCACCTGTTCCGCGACCTGGGCCTGCGGCCCGGGGACGTCGTGGCGATCTGCATGGAGAACAACGCTCGGTACCACGAGGTCTACTGGGGCACCCGCCGCTCCGGGCTCTACGTCGTCCCGCTCAACCCGGCGCTCACCCCCGCCGAGGCCGGCTACGTGCTGGCCGACAGCGGTGCCCGGGTGCTGGTGATGAGCCAGGCGACCGCCGGGCTGGCGGCCGGGCTGACCCCGGACGCGGCTCCCGGCGTGGCGACCCGGCTGATGATCGGACCGGACCTGCCGGGCTGGGACTCCTACGCCGATGCCGTCGCGAGCCGGCCGGTGACCCCGATCGACGACGAGTGCGAGGGCGACCTGCTCCAGTACTCCAGCGGGACCACCGGGCGACCGAAGGGGATCAAGCGGGAGTTCCGGTCACAGCCCATCTCGCTGGCGTCCGACCCGACGATCGCGTTCCTCCGGGCCATCGGCTTCGAGGAGGGCGACGTCTACCTCTCCCCCGCGCCGCTGTACCACACCGCCCCCATCGTCTGGTCCAGTGCGATCCACCGGGTAGGCGGCACCTCGGTGGTCATGGAGCGCTTCGACGCCGAGCAGGCCCTGGGCGCCATCGAGCGGCACCGGGTCACCCACAGCCTGATGGTCCCCACGATGTTCGTCCGGATGCTCAAGCTGCCGGCCGAGCGACGGGAACGGTGGGACGTGTCGAGCCTGCGCACCGTCGTCCATGCCGCCGCGCCGTGCCCGGTGGAGATCAAGCGCGCCATGATCGACTGGTGGGGGCCGATCCTCTCGGAGTTCTACAGCTCCTCGGAGCTGATCGGCGCCACCTTCATCACCACGCCGGAGTGGCTGGCCCATCCGGGATCGGTCGGCCGCCCGATGCTCGGGGTGCCGCACGTCGTCGGTGCGGACGGCGCGGAACTGCCGACCGGCGGCACGGGGCAGATCTGGTTCGAGGGCGGCAGGCCCTTCACGTACCTGCACGACGAGACCAAGACCAGCGAGGCCTTCGACGCCCGCGGCTGGGCCACGGTCGGCGACATCGGGCACCTGGACGAGGACGGCTACCTCTACCTCACCGACCGGACGGCGTTCACGATCATTTCCGGCGGGGTGAACATCTACCCCCAGGAGGCCGAGAACCTCCTCGTCGAGCACCCCGCCGTACTCGACGCCGCCGTCTTCGGGGTGCCACACCCGGAGATGGGCGAGCAGGTGCAGGCCGTCGTCCAGCCCGTCGACTGGTCGCGCGCCGGCGACGACCTCGAGGCCGAGCTCATCGAGTACTGCCGGAGTCGGCTGGCCGGCTACAAGTGCCCGCGGTCGATCGACTTCGCTCGGGAGCTGCCGCGCAGCGAGACCGGGAAGCTGCACAAGCGCGCTCTCCAGCAGGAGTACCGCTCCCGCTCCTGACGCACGAGCCCACTCCCCCACCGCCGTCCCCGGAGGACAACCGTGCAGCTGGCCACCCTGGTCGACCCCGCGCACACCGCCGTGCTCGTCTCGGAGATGCAGCGCGGCATCGCCGGCGACCTCGCCGCCGGACCGCTCGCCGTGCTGGCGACCGCGGTGCGTGAGCACGGGGTCGCCGACGCCCTCGCCACACTGCTCGACGGCGCCCGCCGCGCCGGGGTCGACGTGGTGCACGCGACCATCCAGTACCGACCCGACCGGGCCGGGGTCAGCATGAACACGCCGTTCCTGGCCGTCAGCCTGCGCGATCCCGACCACCTGCTGGTCGGCTCGGACCAGGCAGAGGTCATGCCCGAGCTGGGCCCGGCACCGACGGACATCGTGCACGCCCGCACCCACGGGATGTCCGCGTTCACCGGCACCGACCTGGACGTGATCCTCCGCAGCCGGGGCATCCGCACGCTGGTCATCGGCGGCGTCTCGCTGAACGAGGCGATCATCGGCGCGGCCATCGAGGCCGCGAACCTGGGCTACCGGCTGGTGATCCTGCGCGACGGGAGCCTCGGCGTCCCGTACCAGTTCGGCGAGGACATGCTCCGGCACGCGTTCGCCCTGCTGGGCACCGTCACCACGACCACCGCCGTCCTGGAGGCCTGGCAGGCCTCCACCCTCCCCGCCGGACCACCGGCCTCCCCCTCGACCGCCGCGGAGGCGCTCTCGTGAAGTTCTGTCTGCAGTTCCCCATGCGTGCGCTCAAGCACTGGGACACCTGGATCGACGGGCACGGGCTCGGTGACGTCGCGGCCGCCGCCGAGGACGCCGGGTTCGACATGGTCTCCACCACCGACCACCCGTTCCCCAGCCAGGCCTGGCTCGAGGCGGGCGGCCACCACGCCTTCGACCCGTTCGTGTCGCTGGCGTTCATGGCCGCCGCGACCACCCGGCTGCGCCTGCTGACCATGATCGTGGTCGCCGGCCACCGGCACCCCTACATCACCGCCAAGGCGGCCGGCAGCCTGGACAACCTCTCCGGTGGCCGGCTGGTGCTCGGCATGGGCGCCGGCTACCAGCAGCCGGAGTTCGAGGTGGTGGGCGGTTCGTTCACCGACCGCGGCAAGCGCTTCGACGCCAGCATCCCGGCGCTGCGGGCGGCCTGGACCGGTGAGGTGCTCGACCGCGACGACGAGTACTTCCCGGCGCACGGGCACGTGATGCTCCCGCGGCCGGCCCAGGCGGGTGGACCGCCGATCTGGATCGGTGGGAACAGCAACGTCGCCTTGCGCCGGGTCGCCGAGCTCGCCGACGGCTGGATCCCGATCGAGCAGTCGGAGGAGGCCAGCGCCATCACCAAGACCCCCGCGCTCGGGTCGGCGGACCAGCTGGCCGAGCGGATCGCGGAGCTGCGTGAGCGCCGGCGCGCGGCCGGCCGGTCGACCGACGTGGACGTGTGCTTCGCACCGTTGGGACGGCGGGACCCCGACGGCAACGCCGAGGTGATCGCCGAGAACGTGGCCGCGTACGCAGCCGCGGGGGCGACGCACCTGCTGGTGGAGTCCCGGGCCCGCAGCTTCGCGGACTACCTGCGCGAGGTGGAGCTCTACCGCCCGCTCACCGGACAGGAGCTTCCGGTCGGCTGACCGGACGACCGGGGGCTGGGCACACGGAGTGCCCAGCCCCCGGTTCGTGCCGCGCGGATGCTCAGGCGGGCGGAGACCCTGCGTCCGGCGTCTGCTCCGCCTCGGGCTCGGCGGACCCCGAGTGCGCGGACTCCTCCGCCTCGACCCGCTCGGCGGCCGCGGCCTCCTTCTGGTGCGCAGCCACCCCGGCCTCCTGCGCGTGCAAGCTGAGCTCGTCGGTGATGGTCTGGCTGGTGTCCATGCCTGACATGTGTCTCCTCGTGGGTGTCTCGGCGATCGGCCGGATCGCCTGGGCGGGAAGCCACCGGGCCGTCGGCCCGGTCGACCGGCTGCGCGCGGATCAGGTGGTGTTGCGCCGGGCGGTGCCGCGGTAGCCGAAGAACTTCTCGAAGTTGTCGTCGTTGATCGTCTGCCGCGCGTTCCGGGCGGCCGCGACCTCGACGGCCTCGAGCCGGGCCCGGGCCTTCTGCAGGTCCTCGGTCACGCCCTCGGTCTCGCCCGACCGGCTCTCCAGCTCGGCGATGGAGCGACGCAGCGCCTGCATCTCCTCCTGGAGCCGGGCACCGGCCTCCCCGAAGGTGAGCAGATCGTGGTCGTCCTCCTCCTCGCGCTCGATCACGGGCTCGTGCTGCGGGATGCTCATCGGCTGCCTCCGGGGGGTCTGGTGATCCAGCGCACAGAGCATATATCCTCATGTGGACGCTCCGTCAGAAATGTCGCGGACGCTGCGCCTGACCCACTACAGCTCTCCGGAGGCACCGATGCCGCTGCAGGATCACCACCAGATCATCTCGGTCGACGACCACCTCATCGAACACCCGCGCGTCTGGCAGGACCGGCTTCCCGCGAAGTACCAGGAGCAGGGCCCTCGCATCGTCGAGACCGACGGCATGCACCTGTGGCACTACGACGGACAGGTCATCCCGACGATCGGTCTCAACGCCGTCGCCGGCAAGGACCCGAAGGACTGGGGCATGGACCCGGTCCGCTACGAGGACATGATCCCGGGCTGCTACGACCCCGTGCAGCGCGTGAAGGACATGGACCTCGACGGGGTCCAGGCCGCCGCCTGCTTCCCGTCCTTCCCCGGCTTCGCGGGTGGCACGTTCTTCCGCGCCCCCGACAAGGACCTCGCCTACCTCTGCGTCCAGGCGTGGAACGACTTCTACATCGACGAGTGGTGCGCGACGGCGCCGGACCGGTACGTCCCGATGGCCCTGCTGCCGTTCTGGGACATCGACCTCACCGTCAAGGAGGCCCAGCGGGTCGCCGCCAAGGGCGCACGCACCTTCTCCTTCCCGGACAGCCCGGTGCCCCTCGGCCTGCCCTCGTTCCACAGCAACCACTGGGACCCGCTGTGGCAGGTCGCCTCCGACGCGAACATCCCGATCTCGCTGCACTTCGGCTCCGGGTCGTTCATGCCCGGCTTCTCCTTCTCGGCCATGAAGCCGATCGCCGGCCAGATGGCGGCCCTGGACGCCCCGATGGCGGTCCCGACCGTGCTGTTCTCCAGCAACCTCATGTGGAGCACCGTCGACCTGCTGTTCTCCCGGACCCTGCTGCGGTTCCCGAAGCTGCAGTTCTCGCTCGCCGAGGGCGGCATCGGGTGGATCCCCTACATCCTGGAGCGGTCGGACTACACCTGGGAGCGGCACCGCTGGTACCAGGACATCGACATGGACGCGCGGCCCAGTGACCTCTTCAAGCAGCACTTCTGGGGCTGCTTCATCGAGGACCAGCACGGGCTGGCCAACCGGGAGGCGATCGGCATCGACCGGATCATGATCGAGGTCGACTTCCCGCACTCGGACTCCAACTGGCCCAACAGCCGCAAGCGCGCCGCCGAGTCGCTGGCCCACATCCCCGACGACGAGGTCGAGAAGATCGTGGAGACCAACGCCCGGCGGATGCTGAACTTCCCGCGCACCAACTGATGTACCGACGCAGTGCCGCAGGGCTCACCGGCGAGCACCTCCCGGACGGCGCCGGTGCGGACGGGCCGACCAGATCCCAGTACGGGCAGATGGTCGATCGCTTCCGGGCCCTGCAGCACAGCGTCGCGGGGGCGGCGGGGATGCCGAGCGAGGTGGTCGCGGAACTGACCGCCGAGTTCGAGCGCATCTCCGCCGCCCTGGATCAGTGGCAGGTCCCCGAGCGGGAGCGGTGGGCCGGTCGCTGGTTCGGCCTCCCCGGCCGGGGACACCCCCTGCTGGTGCCGGTCACGGTCGACGAGGCCACCCCGACGATCGTGCGCGGCCGGATCCGGCTGGGCACCCTGCACCTCGGCGGCGGTGGCGCCGCCCACGGCGGCGTCCTGCCACTGATGTTCGACGACCTGCTCGGGATCCTCTCCAGCGAGGGGCGCGCCCCCGCCCGCACCGCCTTCCTGACGGTCAACTACCGGCGGATCACCCCCGTCGGCGTCGAGCTGCGCGTCGAGGCCACCCTCGACCGGGTCGAGGGCCGCAAGCGCTGGATGACCGGCCGGCTGTACCACGGGGACGACGTCGTGGCCGATGCCGTCGCCCTCTTCATCGAGCTGCTGCCAGGGCAGCCCTGACCTGAACGGACACAGTGCACCAGTGGACCTGACGACCGATGTCGCGATCGTGGGGGCGGGCCCGTGCGGCGCGACCCTGGCCAACCTCCTCGGCGGCTATGGAGTGCGGACCGTCCTCCTCGACCAGGAGGAGGACATCTATCCCCACCCGCGCGCCGTGGCGGTCGACGACGAGTCGTTGCGCACCTTCCAGACGGCGGGACTGACCGCCGAGCTGATGCCCGACGTCATCCAGAACGCGCCGATCCGCTACTACAGCTCCAGCGGACGGCGGCTGGCCCACGTCCGGCCCAGCGGCCAGCCCTACGGCTGGCCCCGCCGCAACCTCTTCTACCAACCCCTGGCGGAGGCGGTGCTGCGGCGCGGGCTGGACCGGTTCGACCACGTCCAGCTGCTGACCGGCACGACGGTCACCGGCCTCCAGCAGGGCCCCGACGGCGTCGAGCTGACGGCCACCACGGCCGGCGGGACGGGCGACCCGACGCGGGTGCACGCCCGCTACGTCGTGGGTGCTGACGGCGGCCGCAGCTTCGTCCGCGGCGCGGTGGGCATCGAGCTCACCGGCAGCACCGCACCCACCCGCTGGCTGGTCGTCGACGTCGAGAACGACACCTGGGACGCCCCGTTCTCGGCGGTCTACTGCGACCCCGACCGGCCCGCCATGACCATCCCGCTCCCCTACGGGCGGCGGCGCTTCGAGTTCAAGCTCCTCCCCGCGGAGGACGAGGACGCGGTCGTCGCCGACGACGTGGTCAACGGCCTGCTCGGCAAGTACTACCGCGGTCTGCCGCTGCCCACGATCCTGCGGCGCCGGGTCTACTGGCACCACTCCCGGATCGCCTCGACGTTCCAGGCCGGCGCGGTCTTCCTCGCCGGGGACGCCGCCCATCTGCAGCCGCCGTTCTTCGGGCAGGGCATGAACTCAGGCATCCGGGACGCGACGAACCTGGGCTGGAAGCTGGCGGCGGTCACCGCCGGCCACGCCGACCCTGAGCTGCTGACCAGCTACGACGCCGAGCGCCGGGAGACCGCCGAGGCGATGGTCTCCTTCGCCACCCGGGTCGGGAACATGTACCAGCCACGTAGCCGGGCGACCGAGATGGTGCGCGACGTCTTCTTCCGGGGTGTCCAGCACATCCCCGGTGCCCGCGAGTACATCCTGCAGATGAAGTACAAGCCGGCGCCGCGGTACACCGAGGGCATCGTGGTGCACCCGGCCCAGAAGGACGCCTCCTCCCTGGTCGGCCGGGCCTTCCCGCAGCCCTCGGTGGAGACCGCCGACCGGGCCCGGGTCAAGCTCGACGACGCGGTCGGCGGGTCGTTCGCGGTCCTCGGCCTCACCGGCGACCCCCTCGCCGTGCTGCCCCCCGAGAGCCAGAAGTACTGGGACGAACTGGGCGCCCGGTTCATCCGGGTGAGCCCGTCGCGGACCGGCCTGCGGACACCCACCGACGGCGCGGCCGCCGAGGTCTCCGGGGCGGCCACGGTCGTGTACGACATCGACGGGGCCTTCCGCGACCACCTGCTGGAGCGTCCCGGGGACGAGGTGGTCATCCTGCGTCCGGACCGCTACGTGGCCGCGACCTGCCGTACCGCGGACCTGGAGCGGGTCACCCGGGAACTGCGCGCGCTGATCAGCGGCCAGCCGGTCGCGGCAGCCGCCGGCTGACCGAGCGGCGGAACGACACCGGGCGGGCAGTTCTCGACTGCCCGCCCGGTGCTGTTCGCAGCGGGACCCAGCGGCGCGGGAACGGTCTCAGCGGGGGGTGAGCAGTCCGCGCTCGAGCACCTGCGCCATCAGCTCCACCATGTGCGGCGTGCGGGCGCGCTTGGCCCGCGGCCGGTAGGTCTCCGGGAGCCGCTCGAGCAGCGCGACCTGGAAGACCTCGGCCACCCGCAGGTCCAGCGGCTGGGAACGGGGCACCCGGTCCAGCGCGGCGTAGAGCGCCCGGCGCATGGCCGCCAGCACCACAGCCCGGTCGCGCTCGAGCGCGGGATGGCTCGGCGTGCGCTCGAGCCACACCCGGATCACCCCCACGTAGCGGGCGTGGAAGTCGACGTAGGCGGCCAGCCAGGCCCGCAGCGGCTCGCCGTCCCCGGGCCCGATGCCCTCGAAGGAGTGCGCGATCTCGAGCGCCTCGCCGCGGCACTGGTCGGACAACGCCACGAGCAGGTCGAGCTTCTCGTCGAAGTACTTGTAGAAGGTGCCCCGGGCGAAGCCGGCGACACCGACGATGTCGTCGACGTTGGCCCGCTGGTACCCGCGCTCGGCGAACACCTGGCCGCCGGCCTCCATCAGCTCCCGGACGGTCGCGGCACCGCGGCTGGTCAGGTGGGCGAACCGGTCGTGCGGCTCGCCGGACGCCGGCAGAGCGGGGACGACGGTCACGCCGTGCGTGCGCGGGTGCAGCCACTCCGGCTGCACGCCGGGGGCATCCCGGGTGACCTCGACCGGGGTGGAGGGGAACAGCACCGACTGGAGGATCACCGCGAGGTGGTACAGCGGCTCCTCGAGCTCGGCGGTCGGTGTGCTGGTGACGTGCCGCAGGTAGTTGAACCGGTTGACGACGCTGGTGAGCACGACCGCCGCGTCGGGCGCGGACAGGCCCTCCAGGTCGGCCTGCTTGAGCCGGCGGGCGACGCGCGCGTCGAAGGACTCCACGAAGCCCGCGACCAGGGGGCGGATCGCGGTCCCCGAGGAGTCGACGTTGGCCCACTGGACGAACATCGTCGAGTACTTGTCGTAGATCTGCGCCCAGGCCAGCAGCCAGCTGCGCAGGTTGCCGAAGCCCTCGAGGGTGGGCCCCAGCGGACCCAGCTGCCGGACGACGTCGACCAGGGCGCCACCGCACTCGTCGAGCAGCTGGACGAAGATCTCTTCCTTGCTCTCGAAGTACTGGTAGAACGTCGCCCGGGACATCTCGGCCGCGGCGGAGATGTCGTGCACGGAGGTGCCGTGGAAGCCCTGGGTGGCGAACAGCGTCAGCGCCTCGCTGATGATCCGCTCACGCGTCCGGGCTCCGCGCTCGCCCACCACGGGGCTGGTCGGCCCGTAACTGCTGCGACGCAGGACCCCTTCTGACATGGAACAAGCGTAGTTGAATCCTGCGCTGCTTCGGGCCGACAAGGGGATGAACTGTCAGAAATGACCCCGTGGGCCTGTCCACGACCGGCGCGGGACCTGGACGTGGCCGGCGGGGGGCCACTCGCCACCCCCGCCGGCCACGGGCTCTGCCGGACTCAGCCGACCAGGAAGTCCGCCGACCCGCTGATCGCGACCGAGCCGTCCTGGCGCGTGCAGGTCAGGTCGACGGTGGCCAGCCGGCCCTCCGCGCTCTCCTGGATCGCGGCCACCACACCCGAGCAGGTGAGCACGTCACCGGGCCACACCTGCTCGCGGAACCGGACGTGGAAGCGCCGGACGTTCTCGGCACCCAGCCAGTCGGTGGCGAAGGTGGCCAGCAACGCGGCCTGGTGCATCCCCTGGGAGAAGACCGACGGGTACCCCGCCTTGCGGGCGAAGACGTCGTCGTAGTGCATCGGGTTGAGGTCCCCCGACGCACCCGAGTACCGCACGAACATCTGGGTGGTCAGCGGCCCGAACGCCCGCTCCGGGCCGGCCGAACCGACCTCCACCCCGGTCACCGGCGCGCTCACGAGGGCTGCTCCGTCGGCTTGGCCCGCTCGATCAGCGTCGACCGGGCCTCGGCCACGAGCGTCCCGTCGTCGTCGCGGAACTCGGTGAGCACGACCGCCAGCCGCATCAGCCCGCCGCGGCGGCCGCTCTTCTCCGACCGGTCGACGATCCGCTCCGTGGCCCACAGCCGCTGCCCGGCGCGGGGCGGGGGGCCGTGGAAGACGAACTCCTGCTCGCCGTGCAGCAGCCTGGCCCGCTCGAACCCCGTGTCGGCCCGTGCTCCGGCCGGCGCCCACCGGGCCGCCGTGGTCAGGAAGGTCGGCGGGATGACCGCGGACTCCCCCTCGTAGGCCGGCGACTCCGACTGCATCGCCGTGGCGAACTCGCGGATCTTGCCCCGCTCGATCAGCACTTCGTACGCCGGACCGGCCTCGCTCCCACCGGTGGTCATCGCTCAGCCCTCCCGTCGCAGCAGCATGCAGCCGGCCTCGGGCCCGCCGCCGACGCCCACGGCGGCGACCTCGACGTCCTTGGTGATCTGCCGCTCGCCGGCGTCGCCCCACAGCTGGACACACGCCTCGTGCACGAAGCCGTACCCGTGCAGGCGCCCGCCGGAGAGCTGGCCGCCGTGGGTGTTGATCGGGAAGTCGCCGTCCTTGGAGAACCGGTCGAGGTCCTCCATGAACACCCCCGCCTTGCCGTGCTCCGCGAAGCCGAACGCGTCGATCCACTGCAGCGTGAGGTAGGTGAACCCGTCGTAGAGCGTCGCGAAGTCCACGTCCGCAGCGGTCAGCGACGTGCCCGCCCACATGGCCCGGGCCACGTCGTGCGCGGCCATGGTGGTCAGGTCGTTGCGCTGGTCCCAGGAGTGCCGCTCGTACATGGCACTGCCCGCGGACTCGATGGTCAGCGGCGGCCGGCGCAGCCCCGCGGTCGCCTCACGCCGGGAGATGATGATCGCGGTGGCACCGTCGGCGGGGATGTCGCAGTCGAACAGCCCGAAGGGCCAGGAGATCATCCGCGCCCCCAGGTAGTCCTCCATCGTCATCGGGGCGGTGAAGATGGCGTTGGGGTTCAGCGCCGCGTTGCGCCTGGCGTTGATGGCCACGTTGCCCATCTGCTCCCGGGTGAGCCCGTGCTCGTGCATGTAGCGCTGGGCGTACATGCCGATCCAGTTCGCCGCGGAGGCCGCACCGAAGGGCAGCCGCCAAGCGGTGTGCCCGCTCGCCCGGGTCATGTGGCCGGTGATCGCCTTCGCGCGGCCCATGGCCGCCTGCGCCGTCGACTCCCAGACCGAGCGGAACGCCAGCACGTGCGTGGCCCGCCCGCTGGCCACCATGGCGCAGGCGTCCAGCAGGGTGCCGATCTGCCCGGCGGTCTCGACGCCGCTGGTGTACCAGCTGGACTTGAGCCCCAGGGCGTTGCGGATGTCGTGCGTGGTCGCACCGACGAAGCCGCCCTCGGCGCCCACCGGGCCGGGGTAACTGGCCACACCGTCGATGTCGTCGGGGGTCAGGCCCGCATCGGCGATCGCGTTGAGCGCGGCCTCGACCCCCAGGTCCCAGCCGGACCGGCCGAGCTTGCGCCCGATCGCCGACTGCCCGACACCACTGATGACCGCACGGTTCTCGACGAAGGTCATGCCGCCACCGGCCGGAAGAGCGGGAGCCACACGTCGTCGCGGTGCTCGAAGACGACCTCGACGGGCATGCCCACCACGACGTCCTCGATGGCGCAGTCGACGAGGTTCGTGGTCAGCCGGACGCCGGGCTCGTCGTCCAGCTCCACGATCGCCACCACGTAGGGCGGCGGGAAGCCGTCGAACCACGGGTGCTGGTTGACCGTGTACGCGGCCACGGTCGCCCGGCCGGAGGCGACCTCGGGGCCGACCTCCCGGCTGCGGCAGCGGAAGCACGCCGGCGTCGGCGGGTGGAACCAGTGGCGGCACGAACGGCATCGGTAGATGCGCAGCTCGCCGGTCTCGCCCCCGGTCCAGAAGGCCTCGGTCTCGGGGGTCACCTCCGGCAGCAGCCGGAAGGCAGGCGGGGACGTCATGACTGCTCCCTTGCAGTAGCACTCCGGGTGACCGCGGCCCACCCCCGGCCAGGAAACCGGTGGTGACGGCGTGTCAGAAACGGACCCTAGCAGCCCCCTTCAGCCGCTCGGGGTGGCCTGTCGCAGCTCAGCGGCGGGAGCCCTCGAGCAGCCGGGCGGCCATCCGCACCGACCGCTCCGGATACTTCCGGGCGACGTCCTCGGGCGCCCGGCCCGAGCTGACCAGCAGGTCCGCCAGTCGGCTGCCGATCAGCGCCATCACGACACAGGCCAGCAGCTCGTACCAGTCCACGTCCGCGATCTCGGCGCCGCCCAGCTCCTGGTACCGGGCGATCGTCGCGGCCCGGTCGGGCACCCCCGGCAGCCGCTCCAGTCCCTGCGCCTCACACAGGTAGTCCTCGAACATCAGCCACCAGCCCAGGTCGATCCCCGGCGGGCCCACGGTGGCCGCTTCCCAGTCCAGCATCGCGCTCACCGACAGGTCGTCGGCGAAGATCATGTTGCCCACCCGCGCGTCACCCCAGACGACCCCGGCCGCCGGGTCGTCGGGCCGGTTCCCCAGCAGGTGCGCCATGGCGGCGTCGAGCACGTCGGGCCCGAACCGGCGGCTGCTCCCGCACCACTCGTTCCAGCGCACCAACTGGTCCAGGTATCGGTTCAGGGCCGTGCCCGGTCCCCCGGCGCCCCCTCCGGTGTCCCCTCCGGTGTCCCCTCCGGTGTTGAGGAACCCCAGACCCTGCGCCGGGTCGACCCGGTGCAGGGAGGCGAGCGCGGCCAGCGCCGCGTCGTGCATCCGGGTCCGCTCCCCCGGCGTCAGGTCGACGACCCAGCCGCTGCGGTGATAGCTGGGGACGTCGCCGGGCACCCGGCCGGGACGGCGCTCCATCACGTAGAAGGGCGCCCCGAAGAGGGTGCGGTCGGCCGCGGTCAGCCAGACCCGGGGCACCGGCACGCCCGGGTGCCCGGCCAGGCCACGCATCACCTCCGCCTGGGCGATCGCGTCCGGCTGGACGAACAGCTGGTGCCCGGTCGGCTCGATCCGCAGCACCAGGTCCTGCTCGCGGCGCCCGTCGGGCCCGGCCCAGGCCGCGGTGAACATGATCGTCTCGTTCGAGTACCCGGCCTTGGGCAGCATCAGCCCGGAGACCTCGACCTCGTCGATCCCGAGCTGCGCGGCCAGCAGCGGGCGGAGAGCGGCGCTGGTGGCCGCCAGGTCGCGGTGGGGGGACTCCGACATGCGGACCTCCGGTCAGTGGGACGGGGGCGACGGGCCTACCACCGGCCACCCGTGACGCCACCCGACACTACTGTCAGAATGGTGAGGTGACCGTCACATCCCCGCGCGACGTCCGCAGTTCCCTCGGCGCCTACGTGCTGCCCGGCCGCGTGGCCGACCCACGCCCGGCCATCGGACAGGCCCGGGTCGCCGAGCAGATCGGTCTGGGCACCGTCTGGCTCAGCGAGCGGTGGGGCACCAAGGACATCGCCGTCCTGGCCGGCGCCCTGGGCCAGGCCACGGACACCGTGCGGATCGCCTCCGGCATCACCCACTTCCAGGTGCGTCACCCGGCCGTGCTCGCCTCCATGGCGATGACCGCCCAGGCCCTCACCGGAGGCCGGATGGTGCTCGGCTTCGGCCGGTCGGTCGCGGCCATGTGGAAGGCCCTCGGCCTTCCCCAGGCGACCAACCAGATGCTGGTCGACTCCGCCGACATCCTGCGTCGGCTGTGCCGCGGCGAGAAGGTCTCCTACTCCGGCCCGGCCGGGGAGTTCCCGGCGATGCGGCTCAGCGACCTGCCCGACGCGCCGCCGCCGCCGCTGGTGTTCGCCGCCATCGGGCCCAAGAGCCTGGCGCTGGCCGGCGCGCACTTCGACGGGGTCCTGCTGCATCCCTTCCTCACCCCCGAGGCGGTCGCCCGCCAGGCGGCCACGGTGCGCCGCGCGGCCGAGGAGGCCGGCCGGGACCCGGCCGCGGTGCGGGTCTACGCGACCGTCGTCACCGCTCCGGAGCTGCCCGCCCGGGAGGAGCTGGAGGTCGTCGGCGCCCGGGCGGTCACCTACTTCCAGATCCCCGGGTTCGGCGAGAACCTGGCCACCGCCAACGGGTGGGACGTCGAGGCGCTGACCGCCCTGCGCTCG
Source organism: Modestobacter sp. (assembly GCA_025966175.1). GTDB lineage: Bacteria > Actinomycetota > Actinomycetes > Mycobacteriales > Geodermatophilaceae > Modestobacter. The sequence continues at coordinate 18,906 of JAOPVN010000078.1, forward strand.
CACCCGCTGATGGCCGGCCTGCGCGGCGCCGCCGACAGCGTCTTCACCCGCGACCAGCTGCGCGAGGTCAGCCTGAGCCTGCCTCCGTCGTGGCTGACCAGCGCGGCGGCCGTCGGCTCGGCCGCGGAGTGTGCCCGCCGGCTGCACGACTACCTCGACGCCGGCGCCGACGAGCTGGTCCTGCACGGGAGCACGCCGGAGTACCTCGGGACGACGGTCGCGCACTTCGGCGAGCCATCCTCCGCGCGACCGGCCGAGCCGGCCTGAGCCCATCATTGCCATCCGGTGACACAACAGTCAGAATCCGGACACGGGGCGAGGTCGACGGCCCCCGGCCCACTCTCAGGAAGGCGTCTGTTGCGCATCCACGGTGACGTCTTCATCGGCGGCTCCTGGCGGACGCCCGCCACCGGGCAGGTCATCGACGTGGTCTCCCCGGCCACCGAGGAGCTGATCGGGCAGGTGCCCGACGGCGCGCCCGCCGACGTCGACGCAGCCGTCGCCGCCGCCCGGCTGGCCTTCGACCACGGCGAGTGGCCCCGGCTCTCCCCGGCCGAACGGGCCGCCGCCCTGGGACGGCTGTCGGCAGCGGTGAAGCGCCGGAGCGAGGAGTTCGCCGACCTGATCAGCGCCCAGGTGGGCAGCCCCCGCGCCTGGGCGACGATCGGACAGGTGGGCGTGGCCACCGCGGTGCTGGACACCTACACCCGGCTGGCCGGGACGCACCCGTGGGAGAGCGACCGGCGCGGCGCCTTCGGCACCACCGTGCGGGTCCGGCAGCTCCCGGTGGGCGTGGTCGCGGCCATCGTCCCGTGGAACGCACCGCTGTTCGTGGCGGCCCTGAAGCTGGGCCCGGCGCTGGCCGCGGGCTGCACCGTCGTCCTCAAGCCCTCCCCCGAGGCGCCGCTGGACGCCTACCTGCTGGCCGAGGCGGTCCTGGAGGCCGGCCTGCCCGACGGCGTGGTGAACATCGTCCCGGCCGGCGCCGCGGCCAGTGAGCACCTGGTGCGCCACCCCGGTGTGGACAAGGTGAGCTTCACCGGGTCCACCGCGGTCGGCCGGCGCATCGGCGCGCTGTGCGGCGCCGACGTCCGCCGCTGCACCCTCGAGCTCGGCGGCAAGTCCGCGGCCATCCTGCTCGACGACGTCGACCTGGACCGCCGCCTGCTGGACGGGCTGGTCACCGGGTCGATGGCCAACAACGGACAGATCTGCGTCTCCCAGACCCGGATCCTGGCCCCCCGTGCCCGCTACGCCGACGTGGTCGACGCGCTGGCCGCCCGGGTCGGCGAGCTCACCGTCGGCGACCCCGCGGACCCGGCGACCGAGGTCGGACCGCTGGTGTCCCGGCGGGCCCGGGAGAGCGTGCTCGGGCACCTGGCCGCCGCGGTCGCCGACGGAGCGCGCCCGGTGACCGGCGGCGGCCGCCCGGCGGACCAGCCGCGGGGCTGGTACATCGAGCCGACCGTGTTCGCCGGCGTGGACAACGGCATGCGGATCGCCCGCGAGGAGGTCTTCGGCCCGGTCGCCGTGGTGATCCCCTACGACGACGAGGACGACGCGGTCGCGATCGCCAACGACTCCGAGTACGGGCTGGCCGGCAGTGTCTGGACCGGCGACCCGGAGCGCGGGGTGGCCGTCGCCGGCCGGGTGCGCACCGGGTCGGTGTCGGTCAACTCCGCCGCCCCGCTCGACCTCGGCAGCCCCTTCGGGGGCTTCAAGCTCTCCGGCATCGGACGCGAGGGCGGCCCCGAGGCGTTCAGCGCCTACACCGAGCTGCAATCGGTGATCATGCCCCGGCCCCGGACCACCACGACCGCCTGACCCATCGGCGGCGCCGCCACCCGGGGCGCCGCTCTCCGGGCCTCCCGGCCCGGCCACCAGCAGGAAGGAGGGACCGCTGTGCAGACGACCGCAGCCGTGCTCTGGGAGCGCAACACCCCGTGGTCCATCGAGGAGATCGAGCTCGACGAGCCCCGGCAGGACGAGGTCCTCGTCGAGCTGCACGCCTCCGGGATGTGCCACTCCGACGAGCACATCGTCACCGGCGACATGCCCTTCCGGCTGCCCTGCATCGGCGGTCACGAGGGCGCCGGCGTGGTCAAGCAGGTCGGCCCCGGTGTCTCGTGGCTGTCCCCCGGCGACCACGTCGTCTTCAGCTTCATGCCCTCGTGCGGTCGCTGTCCGTCCTGCTCCACCGGTCACCAGAGCCTGTGCGACCTGGGCGCCCGGCTCTACAGCGGGCGGCAGATCTCCGACGGGACGGCGCGCCATCATGCGCGCGGGCAGGACCTCGCCACGGCGTGCCTGATCGGGTCCTTCGCCCACCACACGGTCGTGCACGAGGCCAGCTGCGTGAAGATCGAGCCGCAGTTCCCGCTGGACAAGGCGTGCCTGCTCGGCTGCGGCTTCATCACCGGCTGGGGCTCGGCGGTCTACGCCGCCGACATCCGCCCGGGCGACGCCGTCGTGGTGGCCGGGGTCGGCGGGATCGGCGCAGCCGCGATCCAGGGGGCCCGGCTCGCCGGCGCCAAGGTCATCGTCGCGATCGACCCGAACGACTCCAAGAAGGACAAGGCGATCGAGTTCGGCGCCACCCACGTGGCCTCCTCCTGGGAGGACGCGCCGGCAGTGGTCGCCGAGGCCACCTGGAACCGCGGCGCGGACCGGTTCATCTGCGCCATGGGCGTCGGCGAGGGGCACCTGATCAAGGCGGCCCTGCGGATGACCGCCAAGCGGGGGCGCGTCGTGGTCACCAACATCCACCGCGCCGCCGAGACGTCGATCGACGTCAGCCTGATGGACCTGACGCTCAGCGAGAAGCAGATCGTCGGCACGCTGTACGGCTCGGCGAACGCCCGGGCCGACATCCCCAAGCTCCTCGAGCTCTGGGGCAGGGGGCAGGTGGACCTGGACTCGATGGTCTCCCGCACCTATCCCCTGGAGGGCGTCAACGACGGCTACGCGGACATGCGGGCCGGGCGCAACCTCCGTGGAGTCCTCACCTATCCCGCGCTCCAGGCATGAGCGCTCCCCACCCGGGAGGAACACGATGACCAGTGTCGTCAGCACCGACAGCGCGCCTGCCCCCGACGTCCAGCTGGACGACCTGGACTGGTGGACCCGGCCGGCGCCGGAACGGAACGCCGCCTTCGCCCGGTTCCGCGCCGCCGAGGACCTGCCGTTCTTTCCCGAGCAGGACCTCGAGGGCACTCCGCGCGGGCGCGGCTTCCATGCCGTCACCCGCTACGCCGACGTCGTCGAGGTGAGCAAGCGGCCCGACGAGTTCTGCAGCGGCGAGGGCGTCAACATCTTCGACCAGCCGCCGCACCTGCGGGAGTTCTTCGGCTCGTTCATCTCCATGGACAACCCCGAGCACGCCCGGCTGCGGAAGATCGTCGCCCGCGGGTTCACCGCGAAGAACATGGAGGCGATGCGCGACCAGGTGGCCGCCACCACCCGGGAGATCCTGACCGAGGTCGCCGGGCGCGGGGAGTGCGACTTCGTCACCGAGGTCGCGGCCCTGCTCCCGCTGCGGGTCGTCGACGACCTGATGGGCATCCCGCGCAGCGCCGAGCAGTTCATCTTCGACAAGACCAACGCGGTGCTCGGCGCCAGCGACCCGGAGTACGTGGCCGACCAGTCGCCGCGCGGGGTGGCCACCGCCCTGATGGCGGCGGCCAACGAGATGGCCGAGCTGCTGCGGGAGCTGGCCGCCGAGCGGATCAAGTCCCCCCAGGACGACCTGATCAGCAAGCTGGTCGCCGCCACGACCGAGGAGAACCTCACCACCGAGGAGCTGGCCTCCTTCTTCATCCTGCTGGTCGGCGCCGGCAACGAGACCACCCGCAACGCCATCTCCCACGGCCTGGTCGCGCTGACCCAGAACCCCGACCAGCGACGGATCTGGGCCGACGACCTCGCCGGGGTCACCCCCACGGCGGTCGAGGAGATCGTCCGCTGGGCCTCCCCCGTGGTGCACATGCGCCGGACGGTCACCCAGGACGGCGTGCGGCTCGGCGACAAGGAGTTCCGGGAGGGCGACAAGGTCGTGCTCTGGTACGGCTCGGCCAACCGGGACGAGTCCGTCTTCGTCGACGGGGACGCCTTCGACGTGCGGCGCAGTCCCAACCCGCACATCGCCTTCGGCGCACCCGGCCCGCACTTCTGCCTCGGCGCCCACCTCGCCCGGCTGGAGATCGGTGTCGCGTTCCAGGAGATCCTCACCGCGCTGCCCGACATCGAGGCCGCGGCGGAGCCCGAGTACCTGCGGTCCAACTTCATCCACGGGATCAAGCACCTGCCGGCGCGCTTCACGCCGACGGCGCTCTGATCCGGCTCTGCCCCCACTCGCTCCGCCCTCCACCCACCACCGAACAGAGGACCCCAACGATGGGCAATCGCCTCGCCGGCAAGACCGCGTTCGTCTCCGGCTCGACGCGCGGCATCGGCCGCTCGATCGCCGAGCACTACGCCTCCGAAGGCGCCAAGGTCGCCGTCGCCAGCCGGACCGTGGCCAAGGGCGAGAAGGTCGTCGCCCGCATCCAGGAGGCCGGCGGGGAGGCCAAGTTCTTCCCGCTCGACGTCACCGACGAGAAGAGCGTGCAGGGCGCGATCGACGCCGCCGCCGACCACTTCGGTGGGCTGACCACCCTGGTCAACAACGCGGCCCCCACCGACCTGGTGGTGCAGAACTTCAAGCCGCTGCACGAGTACACGACCGAGGAGTGGGACTCGATCCTGCTCGGGACGCTGACCGGCAACGTCTTCTGGGCGTCGAAGTACGCCTGGCCGCACCTCGCCGCCTCCGGCAACGCCTCGATCATCAACATCTCCTCGGGCCAGTCGCAGCTGGGCTACAAGGGGCTGGGCGCCTACGGCACGGCCAAGGGCGGGGTCAACTCGATCACCCGCACGCTGGCGATCGAGGGCGCGGCCGACGGCATCCGGGCCAACGCGGTGGTCGTCGGCCGGGTGGTCAGCTCCCCCGGTGACTCCGGGCTGCACACCGGTCCGGGGCACCTCACCCGGCTGGGCAACCCGATGGACATCGCCTACGCCTGCACCTGGCTGGCCTCGGACGAGGCCGCGTTCGTCACCGGCTCGCTGGTGACTGCCGACGGTGGCTTCAGCATCAACGGCGACGCGATCGGTGGCGGCGCATGACCGCGCTGAGCGAGAACGCCCACGAGACCGCCGACCCGATCGGCAGCACCGTCCTGCGCGACCTGACCGACGGCGTCCTGACCATCACGCTCAACCGCCCGGAGGCGGCCAACGCGATCCGCGCCGACCAGCGCGACGCGCTGATCAGCCTGTTCACCCAGGCCGACGGTGACCCCGACGTCCGGGTCGTGGTGCTGGCCGCCAACGGCCGGCACTTCTGCTCCGGCGCCGACGTCGGCGGCATCGGCGGCGGCGGCGAGAAGCGCGTCGGCGACCCGATGCGCAAGATCATGGGCGGGGCCCAGCGGCTGGTGACGTCCATCCTCGACTGCGGCAAGCCGGTGATCGCCTCGGTGCAGGGCGTCGCTGCCGGCATGGGCGCGCACCTCGCCTACGCCGCCGACCTCGTCGTCGCCTCCGACCAGGCCTCCTTCATCGAGTCCTTCGTGCTGCGCGGGCTGGTCGTGGACGCCGGCGGGGCCTACCTGCTCCCCCGGCGCATCGGCCTGCAGAAGGCCAAGGAGCTGGCGTTCTTCGGCGACCGGCTGCCCGCCGCCGAGGCGCTCGCCCTCGGGCTGGTGAACCGGGTGGTGCCGGCCGACCAGCTGGCCGCCACCACCGCGGAGTTCGCCGGGCGGCTGGCCACCGCCCCGACGTCGGCGATCGCGCTGACCAAGCGGCTGTTCAACACCTCGCTCGACGGGAGCCGCGAGGCGGCCCTGCTGGACGAGGGCATGGCACAGGAGATCCAGTCGTACGCCCACGACTCCGGCGAGGGGGTGGCGGCCTTCAAGGAGCGCCGCAGCCCCGAGTACCGCGGGTGGTAGGCGTGGACCGAGAGGAACGGCGATGACCAGCCCGTCCACCCCCCGCAACGACCTGCCGACGATCGAGGAGGAGAGCCGTCCCTTCTGGGACGCCGCCCGGGAGGGCCGCTTCCTCATCGCCCGGTGCTCCGCGTGCGGCCGAGCGCACCACTACCCGCGCCCGTTCTGCCCGTTCTGCTGGAGCGAGGACGTCGCCTGGGAGGACGCCAGCGGCCGGGCGACGCTGTACACCCACTCCACGGTGTACGTGAACGACCTCGCCCCCTTCCGCGAGGCCCTGCCCTACGTCGCCGCCGTCGTGGACCTCGAAGAGGGCCCCCGGGTGATGACCCAGCTGGTCGACTGCCCGCCCGACGAGCTGCGCATCGGCATGCCGCTCACCGTGGCCTTCCGCGAGCTGACCGACGAGGTCACCGCCCCGGTCTTCCGTCCCGCGGGATGACCGCGGCGACACCCCCTGACAGTTCCACCCCCCGAACGAGAAGGAGTCCAACCATGTCCCGCCTGTTGGAAGGGAAGGTCGCCGTCGTGACCGGTGCCGGTCACGGCATCGGCCGCGGGCACGCCCTCGAGCTCGCCAAGCACGGAGCCACCGTCGTCGTGAACGACCTGGGCACCTCCGTGAACGGCGAGGGATCGGGCCGGGACGCCGAGAAGGTCGTCGACATCATCACCTCCCGCGGCGGCACGGCCGTCCCGGACTTCGGGGACGTCGGCGACGAGGCGCAGGTCGAGGCCATGCTGGACCGGGCCTGGGACCAGTTCGGCCACGTCGACATCATCGTCAACAACGCCGGGATCGTCCGCGACCGGGCCATCTGGAACATGAGCGCCGACGACTTCGACCTGGTCATGCGGGTGCACGTGCGGGGCACCTGGCTGGTCTGCCGCGGTGCGGCGCGTCGCTGGCGGGCCGAGGCGAAGGCCGGCGACGGCTCGGTCTACGGGCGGATCATCAACACCGTCTCCGGGGCCGGGCTGCTCGGCCACTTCGGCCAGTCCAACTACGCCACGGCGAAGTCGGCCATCGCCGGGATGACCCTCACCCTCAGCCTGGAACTGCAGAGCATCGGCGTCACCGTCAACGCGATCGGCCCCGGTGGGCTGACCCGGCTGTCGGCGACCATGCCCGGGCAGGCGGCGGCGCTGGAGCCCGACGAGCGTGACGAGGACGCCTTCGACCCCAAGGACCCCTCGCTGTGCTGCCCGGTGGTGGCCTGGCTGGCCAGCCCCGAGGCCGACCACGTCAGCGGGCAGGTCATCCGGGCGATGGGCGAGAAGATCCACCTGATGGGCGGGTGGTACGAGAAGGCCAGCGCGGGCAACGGCCAGCAGCGCTGGGATGCCACCAAGCTCGGCCAGGTCTTCGCCACCGACGTGTTCGGGACGCGTGCCCCGGGCCTGCGGATGGGTGGCTGACCCTCCGGTCACGCCTGCGCCGCACGACTCGCGCCCTGCGGGACGGGCCCTCAGCCGAGGGCCTGCTCCCGCAGGGCGCTCTTGTCGATCTTCTGCATCGCGGTGAGCGGCAGGTCCGGCACCGTCTCCACCCGGTCGGGGGCCTTGTAGTCCGCCAGGTGGTCGCGGACCCAGGCCCGCAGCTCCTCCCGGGTGGGCGGCGCCGCCGGATCGGCCGGCACCACGAAGGCCACCCCGATCTCGCCGATCACCGGAGCGGGGACGCCGACGATGGCGACCCGCGCCACCGCCGGATGGTCGGCCAGCACGTTCTCCACCTCGAGCGGGTAGACGTTGTACCCGCCCCGGATGTACATGTCGCCGCTGCGGCCCACCAGGACGAGGTTGCCCTCGTCGGTCAGTCGGCCCAGGTCGCCGCTGCGGAGCCAGCCGTCGTCGCCGAGCGCCTGCGCGGTGAGCTCCGGTGCCCGCCAGTAGCCGCGCATCACGCAGTCGCCGTGGACCTGGACCCGGCCGACCGTCCCGGGGGCGACCGGCTCGCCGTCCTCGTCGACGACGCGTACCGCCACGCCCGCCTGCGGTCGCCCGACCGTGCGGGCCTGCACCTCGGGCGGATCGGTGGGCTCGGTCCCGCAGATCGACGGGGACTCCGTCATCGCATACCGGACGACGAGCGGCACGCCGAGCAGCTCGGCGACCCGTTCGACGAGCTCCGGCGCGGCCGGTGCGGTGGCCGCGATGCCCACCCGCAGGTGCTCCAGCCGGCCCGCGAGGTGCGGCTGTTCCAGCAGCTTGGACCACTGCGTCGGCACGCCGCCGGCCACGGTGATCCGCTCGTCGACGAGCACCCGCGCCATCTCCGCGGCCGACCAGGGCACCGCCCCGACCACCATCGTGATGCCCCAGGCGAGCTGGTCCCAGAGCTTGGCCATGTAGCCGGCGTGCGCGAAGGGCGTGGCGACGAGGCGCCGGTCGAAGGGCGCGCTCATCACCCCGGCCGACCGGGCCGCCGCAGCCAGGTTCCGGTGGTCGAACCAGGCGCCCTTGGGCACGCCGGTGGTGCCGCTGGTCCAGATGATCACCACCGGGTCGGCCGGGTCGACGTCCGGCGCGGGGCCGGCCCCGGGCGGCCGGAGGCAGGCCGCCGCCAGCTCGCTGCGGGCCATCACCGGAATGCCCGCGGGCACCTCGGGCAGGCCGGCCTCGGCGTCCCGGATGACCAGCGCGGGCGCCGCCGTGCCGAGCACGGCGGTCACCTCCCGGACCCCGAGCCGGGTGTTCAGCCCGGTCGTGACCGCACCGAGCTGGGCGATCGCGGCGTAGCAGACGGCGTAGTCGATGCTGCTGGGCAGCATCAGGGCGACCACGTCGCCGCGGCGGATCCCGCGGTCGGCCAGCTCCGTGGCGAGCCCGCCGGCCGCGGCGGCCCAGCCGGCGAAGCTGATCCGCTGCCCGCCGTCGACGTAGGCCTCCCGCTCGCCGAACTGCTCGGCGGCGGCCCGCAGGGCCTCCCCCAGCGTCGCCGGGTCCCCGACCAGCGGCGGCCTGCCCACGCCGGCTAGTCCCGGCCGAGGATGACGGTGCCGCTGGAGCAGAACCAGCCGCCGGTGCCGCTCACGCAGGCGAGGCGGGCGTCGGGCACCTGGCGCGGCCCGCTCTCCCCGCGCAGCTGGCGGGCCGCCTCGACCAGGAGGAACAGCCCGCGCTGCCCGGGGTGGACGGCGGAGAGGCCACCGCCGTCGGTGTTGGTGGGCAGGGCGCCGCCCAGCCGCAGCGTGCCGCCCTCGACGAAGCTGCCGGCCTCGCCCTTCTTGCAGAAGCCGAGGTCCTCGAGGGTGATCAGCAGCATGTAGGTGAAGGCGTCGTAGAGCTCGGCGACGTCGATGTCCTCCGGCGTCACCCCGGCCCGCTGGAAGGCCAGCGGGCCGGAGACCGCCGCCGGGCCGGTGGTCATGTCGTCCCACTGGCTCATCGAGACGTGGCTGACCGACTCGGCGGCGCCGAGCACCCAGACCGGGTCGCTGCGCAGGTCCGCGACCCGGTCCTCGGCGACCAGGACCACCGCGGCCCCGCCGTCGGAACGGATGCAGCAGTGCAGCTTGGTGAACGGGTCGGCGATCATCGGGCCGTCGAGGACGTCGGCGATCGTGATCGGGTCCCGGAAGGAGGCCTCGGGGTTCTCCGCGGCGTTGTACCGGGCGGACACGGCGATCTCGGCCAGCTGCTCGATCGTCGTCCCGTACTCGTGCATGTGCCGCCGGGCGGCCATCGCGTACTTGCTGATCAGCGTGTGCCCGTAGGGCGACTCCCACTGCTGCGGACCGCGGGAGCCCCAGTTCAGGCTGGCGGTGCGCATCTTGCGGCGGAGGTCCGAGCGCGCGGTCGAGCCGTAGGTCAGCAGGACGACGTCGGCGTGGCCGGCGGCGATGGCGTCGGTCGCGTGCGCGGCCATGACCTCCCACGAGGCACCGCCGACGGTGGTCGAGTCGACCCACCGGGGGCGCAGGCCGAGGTACTCGGCGACGTCGATCGGCGCCAGCGTGCCCAGGCCGGTGGAGCCCAGTCCGTCCACGTCCCCGGGCTTCAGCCCGGCGTCGGCCAGCGCGCGCCGGCTGGCCTGCCCGATCAGCCCGTAGGGCGTCGCGTCGGGCACCGTGCCGACGTCGGACAGCGCGACCCCGGCGATGGCGACCCGGCGGTTCATGCCGCCGCTCCGGGAACGGTGCGGGTGCGGGACCCCTCCGGGTTCATGCGTCCTCCAACGACGGTGTTCGGGGGCGGGCAGGAGCGGATGTGCGGCGCCTGGATCACTGCGGCGGCGGTCACGGCGGCAGCGGTCACTGCGGTGACGGTCACTGCGGCGCGGGCAGCGCGATGATCTGGCCCAGGTGCTCGGTGCGTCCGCCCAGGACGTTCTCCAGCACCTCGACCCGCTTGACGAACAGGTGGGCGTCGTTCTCCCACGTGTAGCCCATGCCGCCGTGCACCTGCACGTTGCTGGCCGCGTTGACCGTGGCGGCGTGGGCGGCCACGACCTTCGCCGTCCGGGCCTGCAGCTCGGCGTCGTCCCGGCCCGACGCGACGCTGACGGCGGCGAAGTAGACCTGGGCCATCCCCAGCTCGGCCTGCACGGCCATGTCCGCGCACTTGTGCTTGACCGCCTGGTTGACCCCGATCGGCCGGCCGAACTGCTCGCGGGTCTTGGCGTACTCGGTCGAGGCGTCCCGGCAGGCCTCGGCGATGCCGACCAGCATGGCGGCGGTGAGGACCAGCCCGCGCAGGTACAGCGGCTGGACCGCGGCCGGCAGCCAGGCACTCACCGGGGCGTCCACGCCCGAGGCGGCGGCCAGCCGGACGCCGGGGTCGATGCTCGGCACCGGCTGCACGTCGCCCAGCTGCGCGGTCTCGACGAGGGCGGCGCCGGCCGGGCCCAGCAGCAGGACCAGCGGCGCGTCGACCGCGTCGATCAGGTCGAGGTCACCCCGGACCCGGTGCTCATTGAAGGTGCCGCCCGGGCGCAGCGCCGCCAGGCCCACGGCGGTCTTGCCGGCCACGACGGAGGCCACCAGGTCCCCGTCACCGACGGCGACGGCGAGCTGGGCGGCCAGCACGGTGGACAGGAAGGGGCCCGGTGCGACCTGGCGGCCGAGCTCGCGGAAGAGGAGCGCCTCCTCCTCCACGCCGCAGCCCGCACCGCCGAGCTCCTCGGGGACCGACAGCCCGAAGAGCCCGAGGTCGGCACAGCCGGCCCAGGCGTGGGGGTCGAGGGACGAGGACTCGTCGGCGCGCTGCCGGATCCGGTCGCGGGGCAGCTCCTCGGCCAGGAAGTCCGCCGCCACCCGGGCGAGGTCCAGCTGGTCTGCGGAGGGCAGGAGGTCCATGGGTCGCTTCCTCTCAGCGGGGCAGGCCGAGGATGCGGTCCCCGATGATGTTGCGCTGTACCTCCGAGGTGCCACCCCCGATCGTCTGCGAGTACGAGTACAGGTAGTTGCCCGACCAGCCACCGGGCACCCAGCGGGAGACGTAGCGCAGGCCGTCCTGGCCGAGGATGTCCATCGCCAGCCGGGCGACGTGCTTGACCATCTCGGAGTAGTAGAGCTTCACGATCGAGCCCTCCGGACCGGGCGTGCCGGTCCGGGCGCTGCGGGAGATGCCCACGTAGGTCATCGCGCGCAGCGCGGCCACCTCGGCCCGGGCGGTTGCCAGCCGGCGGGCCAGCTCGTCGTCGGCGATCGCCGGACGGCGCCCGTCGGGACCCGTGCGCTCCTTCGCCAGCTCGATCAGCTGCTCCACCGTGGACGCGAGCCGCACCTGGCCGGCGGTGAACGCCGTCCCGCGCTCGAAGGACAGCGTCGACATCGCGACGCTCCAGCCCTGGTCCACCTCCCCCACCACGTTGGCCAGCGGGATGCGGACGTCGTCGTAGAAGACCTCGCAGAACTCGGCCTCGCCGTCCATCGTCCGGATCGGGCGGACCTCGATGCCCGGGGTGTGCATGTCGCAGATGACCCAGGTGATGCCCTGGTGCTTGGAGCCGGTCCGGCTGGTGCGTACCAGCAGCTCCTGCCAGTCGGCGACGTGCGCGAAGCTGGTCCAGATCTTCTGGCCACTGACCACCAGGTCATCGCCGTCGATCTCGGCCCGGGTGCTGAGGGCGGCCAGGTCGGAGCCGGCGCCGGGTTCGGAGAACCCCTGGCACCACACGACCTCCCCGGCGAGGATCTGCCGCAGGTGCTGGGCCTTCTGGTCGTCCCGGGCGCGGGTCATCAGCGTCGGGCCGGCGTGGTTCAGCCCCACGAAGTTGGCGTCGACGCTCGGGAGCCCGGCCCGGCCGTACTCCTCGAACCAGATGAGCTGCTCGATGAGGGACAGCCCGCGGCCGCCGTACTCGGTCGGCCACGAGATGCCGGCCCAGCCACCCTCGAACTGGGTGCGCTGCCAGGCCAGGTCGTACTCGCGGATCCCGGCGGCCGCCCGGGGGCGCTCGTGCCGGGGCTTGTTGTCGTGCAACCACGTGCGGACCTGGTCGCGGAAGTCGCGCTGGTCGGCGGAGAAGTCGAGGTCCATCTGCACCTTCTTGCATCTGACACCGGAGTCTGGTGTGACGACTGTGTCAGATACTAGCCTGGGGGTGCACCCGGGACGGGCGTCGTCCGCACGGACACCCCCGCCCGACTCAGTACGAGGGACCGGCCGCACGGGCCGGTCCCGGCACCGGTCCCCGAGGAGACGACGTGGCCCAGCTCACCGCCGAAGAAGGTCAGATCGTCGACCTGGTCGCCGAGTTCGTCGACAAGGAGGTCCGCCCTGTCGTCCAGGCGCTCGAGCACGCCAACACCTACCCCGAGGCGCTCATCGAGCAGATGAAGCAGCTCGGGGTGTTCGGGCTGGCGATCCCCGAGCCCTACGGCGACTTCGGGGTGTCCACGACCTGCTACGCCCTGGTGACCGAGCAGCTGGCGCGCGGCTGGATGAGCCTGGCCGGCTCGTTCGGCGGGCACTCCGTGGTCTCCAAGCTGCTGCTGCGCTACGGCACCGAGGAGCAGAAGCAGCGCTACCTGCCCCGGATGGCGACCGGTGAGCTGCGGGCGACGATGGCCCTCACCGAGCCCGGGGGCGGGTCGGACCTGCAGGCGATGCGCACCGTCGCCCGTCGCGACGGGGACGACTGGGTGGTGAACGGGTCCAAGACCTGGATCACCAACGCCCGCCGCGCCGGCCTGGTCGCCCTGCTGGTCAAGACCGATCCGACCGCGCAGCCCGCGCACCGCGGGATCAGCATCCTGCTGTCGGAGAAGGGGGACGGCTTCGCCGTCTCCAAGGACCTGCCCAAGCTCGGCTACAAGGGCGTGGAGAGCTGCGAGCTGCACTTCGACGACCACCGGCTGCCCGCCGACGCGGTGCTCGGCGGGGAACCCGGCAAGGGCTTCGCGCAGATGATGGCCGGCCTCGAGGTGGGTCGGATCCAGGTGGCCGCCCGGGCGGTCGGCGTGGCCCAGGCCGCCTTCGACGACGCCCTGCGGTACGCCCAGGAGCGCGAGGCCTTCGGCAAGCCGATCTGGCAGCACCAGTCGATCGGCAACTACCTCGCCGACATGGACACCAGCATCGAGGCAGCGCGCGGCCTGGTCCTGCGCGCAGCCGAGACCTTCGACACCGGCGGCCGCGCCGACCTGCAGTCGGGCCAGGCGAAGCTGTTCGCCTCCGAGATGGCCGCCAAGGTCACCCTCGACGCGATCCGCATCCACGGCGGCTACGGCTACTCGACCGAGTTCGACGTCGAGCGTTACTTCCGCGATGCCCCGCTGATGATCGTCGGCGAGGGCACCAACGAGATCCTCCGCGGCGTGATCGCCCGTCAGCTGGTCCAGCGGGGGTCGGCGCGCCGGTGACGACGCCGCGAGGACGTACTCCCCACCCACGTTCCGTGCGGTGGGACAACCCAGCACAGGAGGAGGACCGATGACCCTGGCAGGCAGCGTGGCCGTGGTGACCGGCGGAGCAGGCGGACTCGGCGAGGCCGTCGTCCGTGAGTTCGTGAAGGCCGGCGCGAAGGTCGTGATCAGCGATCTGTCGGAGGAGCGGGGCCAGCGGCTGGCCGAGGAGCTCGGGGACGCCGCGGTGTACGTGCCGACCGACGTGCTGAGCGACGAGAGCATCGCCGGGGCCATCGAGGCGGCCCGTGGACTGGGGACGCTGCGGTACGCGGTCGTGGCCCACGGCGGGTTCGGCGTGGCCGAGCGCGTCGTCGGCCGGGACCACACTCCGGCCACGATGGCGGGCTTCACCAAGACCATCGAGCTCTACCTCACCGGCACCTACAACGTGCTGCGGCTGCTGGCCGCCGAGATCGCCAGCGCCGAGCCCGACGACGACGGGCAGCGGGGCGCGGTGGTGACCACCTCCAGCATCGCCGCCTTCGAGGGCCAGATCGGGCAGTCGGCCTACGCCGCGGCCAAGGGCGGGGTCGCCGGCCTCACCCTGGCGGCGGCCCGCGACCTGGCAGTGCTGGGCATCCGGGTGGTCTGCATCGCGCCGGGGACCTTCATGACCCCGGCGATGGAGCGGGTCGGCGAGGAGGCGCTCGCGAAGTTCGGCGCCTCCGTCCCCAACCCGTCCCGGTTGGGCAGGCCCGCGGAGTACGCCGCGCTGGCCCGCCACATCTGCGAGAACGACTACCTCAACGGAGAGACGATCCGCATCGACGGGGCGCAGCGCTTCCAGCCCCGCTGACCCACCACCGTCCGCTGCCGGCGCCCGCCGGCAGCGGACGGGCCCCGGGGACCGCACCGCAGCCGGGGTGGCCGCCGCCGTACCGAACCGTCCGGGATCACCTGGACCAGCTCCCCCTGAGAGGGACTCATGGACAACCCCGTGGACGCCGCACTGCCGCCGCGCCCCGCCGGAGCACGCACCGTCGAGCAGCGCAACCGGGTGGTCATCCGCTTCGCCGGTGACTCCGGCGACGGCATGCAGCTGACCGGCGACCGGTTCACCTCGGCCGCCGCCGCCTTCGGCAACGACCTGGCGACCATGCCCGACTTCCCTGCCGAGATCCGTGCCCCGCACGGGACGCTGGCTGGGGTGAGCAGCTTCCAGCTGCACTTCGCCGACTACGACATCCTGACCCCGGGCGACCGGCCGGACGTGCTGGTGGCGATGAACCCGGCGGCGCTGAAGGCGAACCTTCGGGACCTGCCCGCCGGCGGTGCGCTGATCGTCGACACCGACGAGTTCACCAAGCGCAACCTGACCAAGGTCGGGTACGCCGAGGACCCGCTGGCGGAGGGGGCGCTGTCCTCCTACACGGTGCACCGGGTGCCGATGACCTCGCTGACCACCGCGGCGCTGGAGTCCCTGGGCATCGGCAAGAAGGACGCCGAGCGCAGCAAGAACATGTTCGCGCTGGGCCTGCTGTCCTGGATGTACTCCCGTCCCACCGAGGGCACCGAGCGCTGGCTGCGGGACAAGTTCGCCAAGCGCCCGGAGATCGCCGAGGCCAACGTGGTGGCCTTCCGCACCGGGCACGCCTACGGGGAGACGACGGAGTCCTTCGCCGTCACCTACGAGGTCGCCCCGGCAGCGCTGCCGGACGGCACCTACCGGCAGATCACCGGGAACACCGCACTCGCCTACGGCATCGTCACGGCCGGCCAGCAGTCCGGCCTGCCGGTCTTCCTGGGCAGCTACCCGATCACCCCGGCCTCGGACATCCTGCACGAGCTCAGCCGGCTCAAGCGCTTCGGCGTCACGACCTTCCAGGCCGAGGACGAGATCGCCGGCATCGGCGCCGCGCTCGGGGCCGCCTACGGCGGGGCGATCGGGGTGACGACGACGTCCGGCCCGGGGCTGGCGCTCAAGAGCGAGGCGATCGGCCTGGCGGTGATGACCGAGCTGCCGCTGCTCATCGTCGACGTGCAGCGTGGTGGCCCGTCCACCGGGCTGCCCACCAAGACCGAGCAGTCCGACCTGCTGCAGGCCATGTTCGGGCGCAACGGCGAGGCCCCGGTGCCCGTCGTGGCGCCCCGGTCACCGGCCGACGCCTTCGACGCGGCGGTGGACGCCGTCCGCATCGCGCTGGCCTACCGGACGCCGGTGCTGCTGCTCTCCGACGGCGCCATCGCCAACGGCTCCGAGCCGTGGCGGGTGCCCGAGGACGACGAGCTGCCCGACCTCGGCGTGGAGTTCGCGACCGAGCCGAACGGGCCCGACGGCTCGTTCCTGCCCTATGCCCGCGATCCGGAGACCCTCGCCCGGCCCTGGGCGGTGCCCGGCACCCCCGGCCTCGCGCACCGGATCGGCGGGCTGGAGAAGGCCGACGGCACCGGCAACATCTCCTACGACTCGGCCAACCACGAGTTCATGGTCCGGGTGCGCCAGGCCCGGATCGACGGCATCGCGGTGCCGGACCTGGAGGTCGACGACCCCACCGGGGACGCCGACGTCCTGGTGCTGGGCTGGGGGTCCACCTACGGGCCGATCGGCGCGGCCGCCCGCCGGCTGCGCACCGCCGGGCACCGCGTCGCGCAGGCCCACGTGCGCCACCTCAACCCGCTGCCGGCCAACACCGAGGCCGTGCTGCGGTCCTACCGCCAGGTGATCGTCCCCGAGATGAACCTCGGGCAGCTCGCGTTCCTCCTCCAGGGCCGCTACTGCATCCCGGTCACCTCGATCACCAAGGTGGCCGGGCTGCCCTTCGGCGCCGAGGAGCTCGCCGACCGGTTGGCTGCGCACCTGGTGGCCCCGCCGCTGCAGAACCCGCCCCTGCAGGACACCGACCAGAAGGAAGAGGTACCGGCATGACCACCGTCGACCTGGGCCTGCCCGTCCGCGGAGGCCTGGACCTGGTGCCCACCGCCGAGGACGTGCAGAAGGCCAAGGACTACGCCAGCGACCAGGAGGTCCGCTGGTGCCCCGGCTGCGGTGACTACGCCGTGCTGGCCGCCGTCCGCTCCTTCCTGCCGACGCTGTCGATCAAGCGGGAGAACACCGTCTTCGTCTCCGGGATCGGGTGCTCCTCGCGGTTCCCGTACTACCTGGACACCTACGGCATGCACTCGATCCACGGCCGGGCCCCGGCGATCGCCACCGGGCTGGCCGTCTCCCGCCCGGACCTGAGCGTGTTCGTGGTGACCGGGGACGGCGACGCGCTGTCCATCGGCGGCAACCACCTCATCCACGCCCTGCGGCGCAACGTGAACATGACGATCCTGCTGTTCAACAACCGGATCTACGGGCTGACCAAGGGCCAGTACTCCCCCACCAGCGAGGTCGGGAAGGTCACCAAGTCCACCCCGATGGGCTCGCTGGACCACCCCTTCAACCCGGTGTCGCTGGCGCTCGGTGCCGAGGCGACGTTCGTCGGGCGGGCGATGGACTCCGACCGGGCCGGCCTGACGGCCGTTCTCGAGGCGGCGGCGAAGCACCGCGGCGCCTCGCTGGTGGAGATCTACCAGGACTGCCCGATCTTCAACGACGGCTCCTTCGACGTCCTGCGCAAGCCGGACGAGTCGGAGTCCCGGGTGATCCAGGTGACCCACGGGCAGCCGATCACCTTCGGCACCGACGGCCGCTGGGCGGTCGTCCGCCGCGGCTTCGGGCTCGCCGTCGCCCCGATCGCGGAGGTCGACCCGGCCGACGTCGTCGTCCACGACGCGACCGACCACGAACTGGCCTTCGCCCTCTCCCGGTTGTCCGACCAGGCCCTGGACCACGCCGTCTTCGGTGTGCTGCGCCAGGTGCAGCGGCCCACGTACGACGACCTGACCCGAGCGCAGGTCGAGCAGGCCGTCACCGCGGCGGACGCGGCCGGCGGCCCGGACCTGCACGGCCTGCTGCACGGGGCGGACACCTGGACGATCGCCGGCCGCTGACCGGCGGGCCCGGCGGGCGCAGGACGCGCCCGCCGGGCCCGGCTCAGTCCGTGCCGCGGCCGAGGGTGCGCAGCGCGCCGCGGTAGACGGGGACGTCCACGAAGACGTCGTCCACCCGGAGCGACCCCACCCCGGCGGCCCGGGACTCCCACGCCTGCACGATCCGCTCGGCACGTGCCCGGTCGCCGTGGGACCCGCGGGACCCGTAGGCGGCGCGGACCGGTGCCACCTGCCCGGGGTGGATGGCGATCCGGCCACCGAACCCGTGGGCGATCGACCGCCGGGAGTCCTCGGTCAGGCCCGCCTCGTCGGTGAGCCCCAGCCACGGCCCGTCCAGCGGCGCGCCCCAGCCGGCGGCCCGGGAGTGGAGCACCAGCTGGGCCCGTGCGTGCTCGACCGCGGGACTGCCCGGCACGTTCTGCACGCCCATGTCCGCGGTGAAGTCCACCGTCCCGAACGCCAGCAGCACCCGCCGGGACGGCGCACCCGCGGTCAGCTGCGCCAGCTGCGCGATCCCCCGGGCGGTCTCCACCAGGGCCACCACGGCCACCGCCCCGGGCCGCTGCCCGCGCTGTTGCTCCAGCGCGCGCAGCGCCGCGTCGAGCGCGACGAGATCGGCCGGCGACTCGCTCTTGGGCAGCATGACCGCTTCGACGGCCGGCCACACCGCGGCGGCGAGGTCGGCCTCCAGGTGCCCGCTGTCCGCAGCGTTGACCCGCACCCACAGCCGACGGCCCGGCGCCCGGTCCACCAGTGCCGCCCGGACCAGGTCCCGCGCCTCGGCCTTGCGCTCCGGCGCCACGGCGTCCTCGAGGTCCAGGACGAGGGCGTCGCCGTCCACCAGGTCCAGCTTGCCCAGGTGGGAGGCGCTGTCGCCGCGCAGGAACAACGCGGACTGCGGGGTCCCGCCCCAGCCGGCGTCCGGCTGGGCGGTCACGAGCCGGCGAGGGCGCCGGCGGTCCGGTGGCCGGAGGTGCCCACGTCCCCGGGTGCGGCCGGCTCCAGCCGGAACCCGCGGTACCCCTCGGCGGCGACCTGGTCGCAGCGCTTGCGGTACCTGCCGACGCCGCCGGCGTAGGGCATGAACACCCGGGGCTTGCCCGGCACGTTGGCGCCGAGGTACCAGGAGTTGGCCTGCTTGTAGAGCGTCCGGTCCGCCGCCTGGTTGACGTGCTCGACCCAGTCGTCCTCGGCGTCGACCTCCGCCTCGATCGTCGCCAGGCCGGCGGCCTGCATGTGCTGCATGCAGTCGACGATCCACTCGACGTGCTGCTCGACGGCGAGCACGACGTTGCTCAGCACCGCCGGGCTGCCCGGACCGGTGATGGTGAACAGGTTGGGGAAGCCCGCGGTGCCCAGTCCCAGGTAGGTCCGCGGCCCGGCCGCCCACTTCTCGCGCAGGGTGAGGCCGCCGCGGCCGCGGATGTCCATCCGCAGCAGGGAGCCGGTCATGGCGTCGAACCCGGTGGCGAAGACGATGACGTCGACCTCGTGGACCTGGCCGGCGACCTTGACGCCGGTCTCGGTGATCTCCTCGATCGGCGTGTGCTTCACGTCGACCAGGGTCACGTCGTCCCGGTTGAACGTCTCGAAGTAGCCGGTGTCCACGCAGATCCGCTTGGAGCCGATCGGGTGGTCGGTGGGGATGAGCCGCTCGGCGATCTCGGGGTCGTGCACCACCCGCCGGATCTTCTCGCTGACGAACTCGGCGGCCAGCGCGTTCGCCGCGAGATCGGTGCCCAGGTCCTCGAAAGCCGCCATGAAGGCGAATCCGCCCATCTTCCAACGGGCCTCGAACTGGGCGCGGCGCTCCTCCTCGGTGACCGCGAAGACAGACACCCGGTTGGTCCGGATCATCGACCCGCCGAAGGACCGGCGGGCCTGGTCCCGGTACTCCGCGTAGTGCTCCTTGACGTCGCGCACCTGCTCGGGGTCCAGGGGCTGGTTGGCGCCGGAGATGCTGAAGTTCGGCGTCCGCTGGAACACCGTCACGTGGGCCGCCTGCTCGGCGATCAGTGGCAGGGACTGGATGCCCGAGGAGCCGGTGCCGATCAGCGCGACCCGCTGGCCGGTGAAGTCCACGCCCTCGTGCGGCCAGCGCCCGGTGTGCACGGCGCGCCCCTGGAAGCGGTCGAGCCCGGGGAAGTCCGGGATCCGCGAGGAGGACAGGCAGCCGACCGCCGTCACGACGAACCGGGTGCGCACCTGCTCACCGGCATCGGTCGTGACCGTCCAGCAGTCGGTCTCCTCGTCGAAGACCGCCGACTCCACGCGCGTCTCGAACGTGAAGTGCCGCCGCAGGTCGAAGCGGTCGGCGACGTGCTCGATGTAGGCCAGCAGTTCCGGTTGCTCGGGGTAGCGCTGGGTCCACGTCCACTCCTGCTGGAGCTCCTCGGAGAAGGAGTAGGAGTACTCGACGCTCTCGATGTCGCACCGGGCGCCGGGGTAGCGGTTCCAGTACCAGGTCCCGCCCACTCCCCCGCCGACCTCGAAGCCCCGGACCGAGAACCCGTTGGTGGTGAGGTGGTGGACGGCGTAGAGCCCGCCGAAGCCGGCCCCGATGACGACGGCGTCCACGACCTCCCCCTGCGCCGGGGGCTGGGCTCCCGTCCCGTTGACCGCGGGACGGGGGACGACGGGAACTGCCTCGGGCACAGGTGCCTCGCTTCGGATGCGACGGGGGCGTCCACGGAGAGCGGACGTGACGACACCGTCAGATTAGCTGGACCAGGCCCGATGCGGGAGTACCCCCGCTGAACCGGCGGGCCCGGTCAGGCCTCGATGAGCTCGATCGCCTGCGCCGGGCAGGAGGCCGCGCCGAGCGCGGCGGGGTCCTCCAGCTCGGGGGTGACGTCGACGTCGCCGGTGGCGCAGAACCCGTCGTCGTCGAGCTCGTAGACCTCCGGTGCCAGCAGGGCGCACTGGCCGTGCCCGGCACACTCGATCTGCTTGACGTGGACCTTCACTGGAGGCTCCTCCTGCGGGGCGGTACCGCGGCCCGGGCCGCGGTGGGGGTGGACGGGAGGCCGGGTCAGCGCAGCCGCGGCGCGCGGCGCTCGGCCGGGTGCTGCGGGCCGCCGCCCTTGTTGCCGAGCTGGGCGTAGGAGAGTCCGGTGCGCTTGGCGTGCGACGGCATCTGGTCCAGTGACTCCCAGATGGCGCGGACGGTGCCCTGGATGCCGTCGGGGCGGCGGGCGGCGATCTCCGCCGCCAGCTGCGCGGCGTGCGCCCAGAGCCGGTCCCGCTCGACGATCTCGGTGACCAGGCCGATCCGCTGTGCGGTCTCGGCCGTCATGCGCTCCTCGTTGCCCAGCAGCGCCCAGCGCATGACCTCGCCGAGCGGGATGCCGCGGTGCAGCATGCCGATGGGCTCCAGCGCCGAGACCATGCCGCCGCTGGCGTGCGGGTCGAAGAACGTCGCCTCGGGCGCGGCGATGATGATGTCGGACTCGTTGAGCAGGTACATCGCCCCGCCGGCCGCGATGCCCTGCACCGCGGTGATCACCGGCTTCCAGACCCGCTGCGACTTCGGGCCGAGCAGCGCACCCGGGTCCTCCTGGGAGAAGACCGGCAGGTCGCTCCACCAGGGTCCCTCGCGGATGTCCATGCCGGTGCAGAAGGCCCGGTCCCCGGCCGCCCGGAGCACCACGCAGCGGATGTCGGCGTTGGTGCGGACCTCCCGCCAGACCTGGTCGATCTCGCTGACCATCTGCTCGTTGAACGAGTTCATCCGGTCGGGGCGGTTCAGGGTCAGCGTGGCGACGTGGTCGTCGACCTCGAACAGGACCGTGGACAGGTCGGGCTGGCTCATCGGAGCACCTCCGGGACATCGGGCGTCGGCACGTCCTGGACGCGGCTGCGCAGCTGTGGCTTCATGACCTTCCCCATCGCATTGCGGGGCAACGCCTCCACGACCTCCACCTGGACCGGGAGCTTGCGGCGGTTGAGCCCGCGCTCGGCCAGGTGGGCGCAGAGCTCCTCGAGCGTCGGGACGGCGTGCCCCGGCTCGGGGACGACGACCGCACAGACCCGCTCCCCGGTGGCCGGGTCGGGCAGCCCGATCACCGCGACCTCGGCGAGGCCGGGGAAGTCCATCAGCCGGTCCTCCACCTCCCGCGCCGAGATGTTCTCCATGTTGCGGATGATCACGTCCTTGATCCGGCCGGTGATCGTGATGTAACCCCGGTCGTCGAGCCGGGCGAGGTCGCCGGTGCGGAAGTACCCGGCCTCGTCGAAGGCGTCGGCATCCAGGCCGGCGTCGACGTACCCGACCGTCAGCTGCGGTGCGCGGACCCGCAGCTCACCGGCCTCGCCGGGGTCCGCGCGGGAGCCGTCGGCCCGCAGCACCACCACCTCGGTGCCCGGCGGCGGCCGGCCCTCGGTCGAGGCCAGCGCGTCGTCGGGGTCGTCGACCCGGGCCCAGCTCAGGTACGGGCACTCGGTCAGCCCGTAGCCGGACACGATCCCGACCCCGCCGAGCTCCGCCTTCACCTCGGCGTGGAACGACGGGGGCCGGGGCGAACCGCCCACCAGCCAGGCCCGGACGTCGGGGAACATCGGCTCGTCCGGCCGCTGGCGCTGCCGGTGCAGGTAGGCCTTGATGAACGGGACGCCCGAGCCGCCGAGGGTGACCCGCTGCTCGCCCAGCTGTTCGGGCGTGGAGGCCGGGTCGAAGACGTCGGTGATGATGATGCTCGACCCGGTCGCCAGGGCGGAGAGCACGTGCAGCACGCCGCCGACGTGCGCGATCGGTGCCAGCGACGCGGTGCGGTCCTCGGGCAGCGGCTCGATCGCGCGGCAGAAGGTGTCCGCGGCGGCCAGCAGGCCCTGGTCGGTGTGCTGGGCGCCCTTGGGCTCGGCCGTGGTGCCCGACGTGTAGAACAGCCACCGCACCGGCGGCCGGCCGTCCGGTCCGGTGCGCGACGGCTCCGGCGGGAGGGTGGCGGGATCCCCGGCCGGGAGCTCGCCGTCGGACACCAGCACGTCCAGCCCCGGCTGTCCGGCGGCCACGGCGTCCGCCATCGCACCGTGGTCGGTGCCCCGGAACACCGAGGGCACGACGAGCAGCCGCGACCCGGCCTGCGCGGTGATGAAGGCGACCTCCGGCTCGCGCAGCATCATGATCAGCGGGTTCTGCACGGCCCCGAGCCGGGACAGGGCGAAGAACAGCACGATCGTCTCGACCCGGCTGGGCAGCTGCCAGGAGACGACCGACCCCGGCTCGACGCCGCGCGCCAGCAGGCCGGCGGCGGCCCGTTCGGCTGCCTCGCGCAGCTCGGCGTAGGTGACCGCACGCCGGCGCTCGTCGAAGACGGCCACCGCCTCGGGGGTTCGCTCGGCGGTCTCCCGCAGCAACTGCCACAGGCCCGCCGTGTCCAGCGCGGGGGTCGTCGGCCGCCAGGGGCCGGTGCCCTGCCAGGTCCGGCCCACCGGCTCCGCGGCGGTCACGATGCGCTCACCGCGGACGCGGAGACCCGCAGCTCGCGCTTGAGGATCTTCCCGGCCGGCCCGAGCGGGAGCTCGGTGCGGAACTCGAAGCTGCGGGGCTGCTTGTACCCGGCCAGCTGGGTGCGGCAGAGCCCCGCCAGCTCGGCCTCCAGGCCGGCCCGGTCGACCTCGCCCTTGGGCACCACGACGGCGACGGGCGTCTCGCCCCACTCGGGGTCCGGCGTGCCGACCACGGCGACCAGGTCGACGAGCGGGTGCCCGCCGATCACGCGCTCGAGCTCGGCCGGGTACACGTTGAACCCGCCGGAGATGATCATGTCGGTCTTCCGGCCGACGACGTGCAGGTAGCCGTCCTCGTCCAACCGGCCCAGGTCGCCGGACCACAGGCCGGTGGGCCGGAAGGTCTCGGCGGTCTTCTCCGGGTTGTTCCAGTACCCGGTGGCCAGCGAGTCGGCGCGGATGACGATCTCGCCGACCTCACCGCGGGGCAGCTCCTCGCCGTCCTCGCCGACGATCCGGATCTCCGCCTGCGGCGTCTCCCGACCGCACGAGGTGCGCAGCGACTCCTTGCCGGCGACCATCGCGCGGTGGTCCTCCGGGCTGAGGATGGTGACCTGACCGCCGGCCTCGGTGAGCCCGTACCGCTGCTGCAGGTCGCAGCCCAGCCGGTCCATGGCCTCCTGGGCCAGGCCCGGCGGGACCGGTGAGGAGCCGTAGCTGATCCGCCGCAGGCTGCTCACGTCGCGCTGCCGGCCCTCCTCCTCCAGCAGCCGCAGGGTGCGCAGCAGCATCGTGGGGATGAAGGTGGTCATGGTGATCCCGCGGCGCTCGATCGCGTCGAGCACCGCCTCCGGGTCGAACCGGGAGTGGATCTCCATGGTCTGCCCCAGGTACATCCAGCCCAGGGTGCGGACCATGCCGCCGGCGGTGAAGAACGGCGTCGTGGCCAGCAGCACGTCGGAGTGCCGGGCCTCGGTGACCACGGTGGTGTCCAACGTCTGGGCGACCATGCCCCGGTGGGTGTTCACCACGGCCTTGGGCCGCCCCGTCGTCCCGCTGGTGTAGAGCAGGAAGTGGACGTCGTCCCCGGTGAGCGCGGCCGGCGTCGGGTCGACGTCGCGCCCCAGCTCGAGGGCCGCCTCGTAGGGCCGGCCGACGTCCTCCCCACCGATCTCCAGGACGACGTCCAGGTCGGCGAAGACCGAGGAGACCAGCCCGGCCTGGTCGGTGTGCACGATCGCCGCCCGCACGCCGGAGTCGGCGACGATGTACTCGATCTCCGCCGCCGACAGCCGGGTGTTGACCGGGACCGCGACGAGTCCGGCCTTGGCCAGCCCGAAGGTGATCTCCGGCCACTCGCCGGTGTTCCGGGCACAGACCGCCACCCGGTCGCCGAGGGTGAGCCCCCGGTCGATCAGGTGGGTGGCCAGCCGGTTGGCCCGGGCGTCCAGCGCCCCCCAGGTCACCGTGCCCGTGTCGGTCACCACGGCGGCCTTGTTGGGGTAGCGGCGAGCGTTCCGGCGGGCGATGTCACCGATGAGCATGGGTCCTCACAGCATCGTGATGGGCAGGGGGCGCACCGGAGCAGTCGCGCCGGGGCGGTCGCGCCGGAGCAGTCGCCTCAGACGAGGAACGACATGGTGGGCAGTGCCCCACCGGCGTTGACCAGGTGCACGGTCTTGGCGACCAGCCGCGGCCCGTCGTCGGTGAGCCGGATGCGATACACGTAGCGGCCGGCCCACACGGTCATGGCGTACCGGTACTCGTAGAGCGCGAAGTTCGCGGCCACCGTGGTCGTGTCGCCGTCCCGGTCGACGACCTCCAGGTTGGACACCGTGCGGCGCATGACCGAGGGCGGGGTCTGGGAGTGCCGGGCACCCGAGTTGAGCTGGGCCACCCGGCTCTTGATCCGCCGGCGGTTGTCGTAGACGTAGGAGAGCGTGACCTCGGGGTCGTCCTCGGGATGCATCGGCACCCAGTAGAGGCCGTCGTCGGCCCACAGCGACTCCCACTCGGAGTACCGGGCCTCGTCGGCCAGCCGGGCCTCCAGGTAGATCAGCCCGGCGAGGGCCGGGTCGACCGCCACGTCGGCCAGCGGCACCCGCGCCACCTCGTGCACTGCGGTCGGCTCAGCCACGGGAGCCCGCCAGCACGCCGGCCCAGTGCTTCCACCAGCCGCGCTGGGGCGTCTCG
>JAOPVN010000083.1 GCA_025966175.1 Modestobacter sp.
GGGGCGATCGCGGCCTCGGCGAACCTCGAGACCCGGCGCTTCGTGGAGATGATCGACGACGGCCTCGCCGGCCGGGTCGACTCCGGACGCGCGCACGCCGAGGCGCTGCTGCCGTTCGCCGTCGCCCTGTTCGCCGAACCCAGCCCGGCGGTCATCAAGGCGGTGCTGCACGCCGACGGCCGGATCCCCACCCCCGATGTCCGGATGCCACTGTCCGCCGCGTCGGCCGACGCCGTCGGGGCAGCGTTGGCCGCCCGGCAGCCGGCAGCCTGATCAGGACCCCGCGACCGGGGAAGGGCTCCTCATGCACCCCAGGCTGGTGCTGGTCACCCGCACGGGATGACCGCCACCAGCCCGATCTCGGCGCGGGAGCTCAGTCCCGCGGGTCCTGCGGGCGACCGGCGTGGGCGTCGCCCCGGACCGGGGACCCGTCCTCGGTCAACGGCGCCACCGAGTTCGACTCGGCGCGGACGGTCGGCGCGGGCTCCACGACCAGCTGGAAGTCCTCGCCGTGCCGGGTGATGCCCTCGACGACGGCCTGCTCGACCGCCTCGGTGGCGTAGGCCCGGCGCAGCACCATCGGGTCCGAGCGCAGGTCCTTGGCCAGGGACACGGCCAGGCCGACCATCACCAGGGCGAAGGGCAGCGCCGCGATGATCGTCAGGTTCTGCAGCCCGGTGAGGGCGTCGTCCCCACCGACCAGCAGCATGATCGCCGCGACCGCGCCCATCACCACGCCCCAGAAGACGACGATCCGGCGGCTGGGCGAGATCGTGCCGCGCTCGGACAGTGACCCCATGACGATCGACGCGGCGTCGGCACCGGAGACGAAGAAGATCGCCACCAGCACCATGACCAGCACCGTCATCACGGTGGCCAGCGGGTACTGCCCGAGAACACCGAACAGCTGCCCCTCGGAGGTGGACTGCCCGGCGACGTCCGCGCCGCTCTGCTGGGCGGCGATGCCGGCCCCACCGAAGACGGCGAACCAGACCAGGCTCACCGCGCTGGGCACCAGCAGCACACCGGTGACGAACTGCCGGATGGTGCGGCCGCGGCTGATCCGGGCGATGAACAGCCCGACGAACGGCGTCCAGCTGATCCACCAGGCCCAGTAGAAGACCGTCCAGCCGCGCAGCCATTGGGCCATGGCGTCCCCGCCGGCTGCGTCGGTGCGGCCGACCATCTGACCCAGGTCGGAGAAGTAGGCGCCGATCGCCTCGGGGAGCAGGTTGAGGATGAAGACCGTCGGCCCGGCCACGAAGACGAACAGCGCCAGGGTGATCGCCAGCACCATGTTGATGTTCGACAGCCACTGGATGCCCCGGGCGACGCCGGAGACCGCGGAGGCGACGAACGCCGCGGTGAGGACGGCGATGATCGCGACCAGGACGCCGTTGCCCACGCTGCCGGCCCAGCCGAGGATCTGCACGCCGCTGCCGATCTGCAGCGCGCCCAGTCCCAGCGAGGCCGCGGAGCCGAACAGTGTGGCGAAGATCGCCAGCACGTCGATGACCTTTCCGGCCGGCCCCTCGGCCCGGCGACGTCCGATCAGCGGTTCGAAGGCAGCGCTGATGAGCTGCCGGCGGCCGCGCCGGAAGGTGCCGTAGGCGATGGCCAGACCGACGACGGCGTAGATCGCCCACGGGTGCAGGGTCCAGTGGAACAGCGTGGTGGCCATCGCGGTCCGGATGGCGTCCGGGGTCTCCCCCTGGGACGTACCCGGGGGCGGGGAGACGTAGTGCGACAGCGGTTCGCTGACGCCGTAGAACATCAGCCCGATCCCCATCCCGGCGCTGAACATCATCGCGATCCAGGAGATGGTGTGGAACTCCGGCGCCTCGTCGTCCCGCCCCAGCGGGATGCGGCCGTACCGGCTGGCGGCCAGCCACAGGACGTAGACGACGAAACCCGAGGCCAGCAGGACGAACAGCCAACCGAGGTTGGTCTCGATCCAGCCGAGCGCGCTGCCACTGGCGCTGCCCAGGTTGCTCGGCGCCAGGAAGCCCCAGGCGACGAAGGCGACCGCCATGACGGCCGCGATGCCGAACACGACGGTGTCCAGTCGGCCCGGGCCTTCGGCGGCCGCGGTGGGGGGCTGGGCGAGCGCCGGGTGGGTGACGGTGGCCGGGGGGCGGCGACGCGTGTGCGACCCGCGACGATCCCGGCCGGACGGCGCGGTGGATGTGCTCGACACAGGTGGATGCGGCGCCCGGATCCGGGCGCCTCTCCCTTCGGTTCAGCGTGCGTGGCAAGGTCCCGCAGCCCCGTGGCTGGGGGCGGACCGGACTTCCACCGTGCGCCCAGCCGGCGGGCATCGCAACCGAAGATCGTCCTGGGGGGACTCGCGGAAGGTCTGCGCCCGCGGCCCCCCCGGTCTCCACCCGCCCTCCGGAGGCGCCACACTGGACGACGATGACCGACTTCGTGAACTGGCTCCGCGGCCCTGGCCTCGAGGCACTCCTGATCATCCTCGGCGCCGTGCTCCTGGCCCGGTTCGTGAGCTGGCTGGGCGGCCGGATCACCGACCGGATCGACGCCAACGCAACAGGGTCGGACGCACTCGTCCGCTCCGAGGCGGCGAAGCACCGGCACTCGCTGACCCAGGTGCTGACCTGGGCGGCGATCGTGATGATCTGGTCCATCTCGATCTTCTTCGTGCTGGAGCGGCTCGGTGTCCCGGTCACCGGGCTGGTCGCGCCGGCGACGGTCCTCGGCGTCGGCCTGGGCTTCGGTGCGCAGCGGGTCGTGGGCGACGTGCTGGCCGGCTTCTTCCTCATCACCGAGCGGCAGTACGGCTTCGGCGACGTCGTCTCGATCCAGGTCGTCGGTGGCGGCGATCCGGCCGACGGCACGGTGGAGGACGTCAACCTCCGGATCACCCGGTTGCGCTCGGTCAACGGCGAGGTCGTGATCGTCCCGAACGGGCAGATCGTCAAGGTCATCAACCTGTCCCGGGACTGGGCCCGGGCCGTCGTCGACGTGCCGGTGCCGGCGAGCGCCGACGTCAACCGCGTGCAGGCGGTGCTCCGTGAGGTCGGCAAGCACGCCTTCGCCGACGAGCGGCTGCACCGGCTGCTGCTCGACGAGCCCAGCGTGATGGGCGTGGAGAGCCTGGCGCTGGACGAGGTCAACCTGCGGATCGTGGCGCGGACGTTGCCGGGCAAGCAGTTCGAGGTGGGCCGGGACCTGCGGGCCAGAGTGGCGCTGGCGCTGTCCCGGGAGGGCGTCTCGCTGCGGGCGAGCACCGCGCAGGACCTCCCCGACGTCCAGGACGAGGCGCTGGCCGAGGACCGGGCCCGCAGCGGAGGTGCCGCATGACCACGCCGTCGCCGGACGAGCACCCCACG
Source organism: Modestobacter sp. (assembly GCA_025966175.1). Classification (GTDB taxonomy): domain Bacteria; phylum Actinomycetota; class Actinomycetes; order Mycobacteriales; family Geodermatophilaceae; genus Modestobacter. The sequence continues at coordinate 3,351 of JAOPVN010000083.1, forward strand.
CAGATCCTCCTGCAGGCCACGGTCGGGCAGCCGGCGGTCACCACAGTGCCGGCCACCCGCCGCGCGCGGATCTGGCAGCGCCGGGTGCCGGCGCGGATCGGCCGCGCCCGGACCTCCACCGTGGTGATCGGCTGCCTGTTCGTGCTGTTGTTCGCCCTGAACAGCGCCCTGCCGCAGCCGGACTCGGGGACGACGAACGTCGTCCTCCCGAGCGGGCAGACGGTCCGCGTCCCGAACTCCGCGCTGCCGAGCGACGCCCGGCCCACGACGACCGCGCCGACGACGACCAGCCAGGCGCCGGCGTCGACCGCGACGTCGACGACCGCCCCGGCCAGCACGACCGGTTCACCGCGCAGCACGACCGACGAGCCCACCACCACGGCACCGCGGACCACCACGACGGCGCCGCGGACCACCAGCACGGCGCCGGACCAGACCACGTCGACGCCGACGAACTCCCGCGCACCGGCGAGCAGCAGCGCGGCGCCGGCGACCACCGCCGGCCAGACCTCGAGCGCACCGACGAGCTGACCGGGGTCAGCGCACCAGGCCGGGGCCGGGGCCGGCGCCGTCAGTGCAGGGCCAGCGCCAGGCAGACGACGGCCAGCACCAGGACCGTGGGGGTCATGACCAGCCGCTCGGGCCTGCTGCGTGAGGCGGCGTTCATGGCCACCCCGAGCGCGAAGTAGGCCGTCAGCACCCAGATGGCGACGCCGACCAGGCCGTGGGGCAGGACGGCGAACGCACCGGCCGTCTGCAGCATCAGCAGGGCGAAGACGGCGTACAGCGCGATCGAGATCCCGCTGCCGATCCGCAGGCCCGTCGGCAGGACGACGTGCTGGCCACCCCACGCGAACCGGCCCAGCGGCGCTCCGGTGACGAGCAGCAGCTGGAAGACGGCCAGACAGCCGAGCAGGACAGCGCCGACGAGCGCGACGGCCAGGATCACGCGTGCACGCTAGTGGGACGCGGCCCGAAGCTGCGGTAGCGGGCCAGGACGCGGCGCACGGGCTTCCGCTCCGGCTGTGCCGGAGCATGATGGCCGGATGGACCTGGGACTTCGGGACAGGGTCTATCTGGTGACCGGTGGCAGCCGCGGCCTGGGGTTCGCTGCCGCCCAGGCGCTCGTCTCCGAAGGCGCCCATGTGGTGCTCAGCTCTCGGAACGAGGCGTCGGTGGCAGCGGCCGCGGCCCGCCTGGCAGAGAGCTCCACCGCGGCCGGCAGTGTCGCCTGGATTGCTGCGGACAACGGCGAGCCCACGGCGGCTGCCCGGCTCGTGGCGGCGGCACAGGACCGTTTCGGTCGATTGGACGGCGCACTGGTCAGCGTGGGCGGGACGCCGTCCGGGACCGGTCTGGACACGACCGACGATGCCTGGCGTTCCGGATTCGAGGAGGTCTTCCTCGGTGCTGTCCGGCTGGCCCGGGACTTCGTCGGGCTCGTCGGGGACCAGAGCGGCAACGGCGCCGCGACCGGGACCGGCGCCTCCCTCGTCTTCGTGCTGGCCGCCTCCGTACGCGTCCCGCTGCCGAACCTCCCGGTGTCCAACGGTCTGTTCCCGGGTCTGGCCGGAGTGGTGAAGATGCTCGCCGGCGAACTCGGCCCCCGTGGCATCCGACTGAACGGACTGCTGCCCGTCAGGATCGCCACGGACCGGGTCCGGGAACTCGATGCGCTCAGCGGCGACCCCGATGAGGTGCGCGCCCGCCAGTCCGAACTGATCCCGCTGCGCAGGTACGGCGAACCGGAGGAGTTCGGTCGAACTGCCGCGTTCCTGCTCTCACCCGCCGCCTCGTTCATCACCGGAGCGATGGTCCCGGTCGACGGCGGTGCGATTCCGTCCATCTGAGCGCACCCGGGCGCCTGTCGGGCATTTCCGCCGGAGTTGCCCTGGAAGGCAGTTCCCACCCAGGACAACGCGTGCTGCCGTACTCAGAACGAGGTGACGACGGCGATCCCCGGCTCGCGCCCGACGGCGGCCAGCGCCGCCCCGGCGTCGTCCAGCCCGAGCTCCCGGGTCACCAGCAGCTCCGGGTGCAGCCGCC
>JAOPVN010000076.1 GCA_025966175.1 Modestobacter sp.
TCCTCGGCCACCAGCACGAGTTCGGCGGCGCCGCCCAGCGGTGCCGGACCGGCGCAGGCGACGACGATCGCCCGGGCGCCCGGTTCACCGCCCCAGGCCAGCCCGGTCACCGACCAGCCGCCCGGCATCGGGTCGGGGACCCAGGCGGGCACGCGAGCATCGGCGCAGACGGCGCTGATCGCGTCGTGGGCGACGACGGCGGTGTGGTGCAGCGGGGTGACGGCCGCGTGCAGGTGACACCAGCCCTCGGCGGTCGCTGCGGGCCTGAGCACCAGCGCCTCGCCGCAGCGCGGGCAGACCGGGGAGACACTCATCGCCGCTCACCGTCCTGTTCCGGGTGGTGTTCGTCAAGCATCGGGTGGGTGTGCACCGCGCGCTGGGTGGACTCCCCGCCCTCCGTAGCCTCGCCGACGTGGACGTCCCGTTGCCGGAGGTGCCGTGCGTGGGCGCCGTGGTGCACGACGCCCAGGGCCGGTTGCTGCTGATCCGCCGCGGTCACGCCCCCAGCGCAGGCCTGTGGTCGGTGCCCGGCGGCCGGATGGAGGCCGGGGAGTCCGAAGCCCAGGCCGTCGTCCGGGAGGTGGCCGAGGAGACCGCCCTGCGGGTGCACCCGGAGGGGGTGCTGGGCCGGGTGCGGATCGACGGGGACGGCCTCGTCTTCACCGTCACCGACTGGGCGTGCAGGCTGCTGGAGCCCGAGCAGCTGCCGGTCGCCGGGGACGACGCCGCGGACGTCGCGTTCGTGGACGCGGCGGGGCTCGCCGCGCTGGACATGGCGCCGGGCGTGGTGGCGGCCCTGTCCCGCTGGGGCGTGCTCCCCCGGTGAGCACGCGGGCGCCCCGTCTGCCGGGGCGCCCGCGCGGGAGCTCACGTGCGGACGGGCTCGGGGCGGCCGGGCTGCTCGCCGCCGCGGCTCTCGCCGTAGCTGCGCTTGGGCACCATGACCTTGCGCCGGAAGGTGCAGACGACGGTGCCGTCCTGCTTGTAGCCGATGGTCTCGACGTAGACGACGCCGCGGTCGTCCTTGGACTTCGACTCGTTCTTGTCCAGGACGGTCGTCTCGCCGTAGATGGTGTCGCCGTGGAAGGTCGGGGCGATGTGCTTGAGCGACTCGACCTCGAGGTTGGCGATCGCCTTGCCGGAGACGTCGGGGACGCTCATGCCCAGCAGCAGCGAGTAGATGTAGTTGCCGACGACGACGTTCTTGCCGAAGTCAGTGGTCTCCGCGGCGTAGTGGGCGTCCAGGTGCAGCGGGTGGTGGTTCATGGTGATGAGGCAGAACAGGTGGTCGTCGTACTCGGTGACGGTCTTGCCGGGCCAGTGCTTGTAGACGGCCCCGACCTCGAACTCCTCGTAGTACCGGCCGAACTGCATCTGGCTGCTCCCGCTGGTCGACATCAGGCGACGGACGCCGGCGCCGGTGGGAGTGCCCGGGCAGCCCCGTCCGCGGTTGCGGAAGGCGAGCTGTCCGCCACGGAGCGACGATGACCCGTCTGGACGGGCGCCGATCCTACGATGGCCGGGTGCAGCTGCAGTCCGACCCCGACCTGCCGGCCGTCGCCGAGGTGGTCTCGCTGAGTCCGGCCGGCCGCATCGCCCGGCTGGCCGCCGTCGTCGCCGTGCTCGCCGTGGTCCTCGCCGGCACCGTGTGGGGAGACGACCACGCCTTCCCGTTCGGCCCGTTCCGGATGTACTCCACCCGCGCCGACCCGAACGCAGCGGTCATCTCCACCCGGGTGGTGGGGCTGACGGCGGCCGGTGAGGAGGTGCGGCTCTCCGGTGGGCAGGTCGGGCTGCGGCGAGCCGAGTTCGAGGGCCAGCTGCCCCGGATCGAGGCGCACCCCGAGCTGCTCGGGCTGCTCGCGGACTCCTATGCCCAGCGACACCCGAACGCGGCGGAACTCGTGGAGGTGCAGGTGGTGCAGCGGCACTTCGAGCTCTCCAGCGGCCAGCAGACCGGCGTCTTCGACGACCGCGTGATCGTCGACTACGACCTGTCCGGCCGCGCGGGGGGCGGCAAGTGAGGACCTCTGCCCAGACCCCGCCCGCGCGCCGACCGGTCGAGACGCCGGCGACCTCACCGGAGACGTCACCAGTCACGCCGGCGAGGTCGCAGTGGTGGTTCCGGCCGGTGCCGCTGGCTCGGATCGCCGTCTTCCGGGTGATCGCGTACCTGTTCATCCCGATCGACGTCTTCGTGACCACGGCCTGGGTCCGCGCGCACGCCGACGTGCCCACCGAGTGGTACCAGCCGTTGCTGATCGGCCGGCTGCTGCACCTGCCGACCCCGACCCACACCGTGGTCCTCGTCGTGCAGTGGGCGCTGGTGATCGCCGCAGTGGCCGCCGCCACCGGCCGGGCTCCCCGGCTGCTGGGCACCGCCGTCTTCCTCCTCTACGGGGAGTGGATGGTCATCGCGATGAGCTACGGCAAGGTCGACCACGACCGGATCGCCTTCCTCGTGGCGCTGGCGGTGCTGCCGACGATCGGGCGGGCCCGCTTCCGGGACCGGCGCTCGTCGGAGTCGGCCGGGTTCGCGATGGCCGCCGTGCTGGTCGCGGTGATGCTCACCTACTTCCTGGCCGCCTGGGCCAAGATCCGCTTCGGCGGCTGGGACTGGCCCACCGGCGCGACACTGACCCGCGCGGTGGTGCGCCGCGGCACCGACCTGTCCCACTGGACGTTGGACGTGCCCTACCTGCTGCCGGCAGCACAGTGGGTGATGATCATCTTCGAGCTGGCGTCGCCGTTGATCCTGCTGGTGCGCGGTGACCGGGCACGGATCGGCCTGGTGCTGTTCCTGCTCGGCTTCCACGTCATGGTCTACGCCGGCGTCGGGATCATCTTCCTGCCGCACTGCATCGCGATCCTGTCCATCCTCCCGTGGGAACGGCTGACCACGCTCCGGCGCCGAGCCACCCTCGACACCGCGCCCGCCGCGAGTCCCGCCTCCGGCTGAGTTGGGTCCTCAACCCAGGCCCGGTCAGAGCAGAGCCCCGATGCGCGCGGCCATCTCCGCCTCGTGCTGCTGGTAGGCCGACGCCACGCTGGTGAGCAGCTGGCCCATGCCGGTGAGCGCCTCGCTCACGCCCTGGCTGGACAGCCGCCACTTCTCGTAGAGCTCACTGAACTGCACCGCGGCCTGGCTGTCGGTCCAGCCCTCCAGCACCGAGCTGTTGATGCCCGCGGACAGGGTGGCGTGGCGGGACGCCGTGTCCGCAGCCTCGGCCTGGCACTGCCCGGCCATGGCGTTCAGCGTCGCGATCTCGACCTTCATGGTTCCTCCTCGATCCTCCGGGGACGTCCCGGTGGAGTCGAACCGTAGGGGCGCCGAGAACCGCTCCGCTGTGGCTGTCCACAGGCCCGGCCGCCATCCACAGATCCCGATCCAGCGCCCCACGAGCGGGCTCCCGCCGGGCACGCTCGCCGGGTGCCGACCTCCCTCACCCCGACACCGCCGGCCCAGGAGCCGGGCGATCGGACCTGGACGCTGTGGTCTGCGGACGGTGCGGTGGACGTCGACGTGCGGGTCCCCGACGACGGCGTCCTCGGCGACGTCCTCGGCGTCCTGTCCACCGCTCTGGGTCTGCCGGCGGTCGAGCTCTGGTCGGGGTCAGTGCCGCTCCCGCCCGGCACGCCACTCACCGCGCGCCCGGTGCGGCACGGCGCGGTCCTCGGGCTCGGACGGCCGGGCCCACGCGATGCCGCGGACCGGTCCTCCGGTGCACTGGAGCTGCACGTCACCGGAGGACCCGACGCCGGCCGCACCATCCCCCTGTCGCAGGGAGACCTCGTGCTCGGGCGGAGCGCCGGCTGCGGCCTCACCCTCGCCGACCCCGACGTCTCCCGCCGGCACGCCGTCGTGTCCGTCGCCGAAGGCCGCGTGACGGTGGCCGACCTGGGCTCGTCGAACGGCACCTCGCTGTGCGCCGCGAGTGAACCGTCCGCGCCGGTCGGGCCCGGGGCCCGGGAGTGGCCGGTCGATGGCACGGTACGGCTGGGCTCCAGCACCGTGCGGCTCACCGGCCCCCGCGGCGCACCGCTGCAGCAGGCCGCCGCCGCTGGAGGGCGGCACCTGGTCCGACCGCTCGGCACGTCGCCCCGGCCCCCAGTGGCCACCGTCGTGCGTCTGCCGCCCCCGCCGACCGAGACCACCCGCCGCCGGCTGGGCTGGGTGGCGGTCGCGCTGCCGGCGGCGGGTGGCCTGCTGATGGCCTGGCTGCTGTCGACGCCGCAGTTCCTCTTCTTCGCGCTGCTGAGCCCCCTCGTCGCGGTCGCCAGCTGGGCGTCGGACCGGATCACCGGGCGGCGCACGCACCGCCGGTCGCTCGCCGACCACGATCTCGCCCGCGCCCTGGCCGACGCCGAACTGCGAACCGCCGTCGCCGCCGACCTCGCCGAGCGTGACCAGGAGCAGCCCGACTCGGCGTCGCTCGCCGCGGCGGCGCGCCGCCGGTGCACCCCGCTGTGGTCTCGCGTCGCAGCCGAGCCCGCCGGACTGACCGTCCGCCTGGGCACCGGACCAGGACCGACGCGAGTGACCAGGATCGAACCGGACGGCGGCCGCTCCCCCGCGGTCGCCGAGCACGTGCCGGTCACGCTGTCGCTGCCGACGTGCGGCGCCCTGGGCGTCGTGGGACCACGAGCATCCGCCCTGGGCGTGGCCCGCTCCGTGGTCTGCCAGCTCGCCGTGCTCACCTCTCCCGCGCAGCTCCAGTTGGTGCTCGTCTGCAGCGCCCAGCGGTCGGCGCAGTGGCAGTGGGCGCGCTGGCTGCCCCACCTGCGCACCGTGGTCGGACCGGGCGAGGCATTCCCGACCGATCTCCTGGGCGCCGCGAGCGCGGAGCAGTCAGTCGCGGCACCGCGCACCGTGGTCGTGCTGGACGGCCCGCTGGACCCGGCGGTCGGCGAGGCGCTGGCCCGCGCGGGCGACCGGGTCCTCCGGCTCGACCTCGCCGAGTCCGAAGCTGCCCTGGCCCTGCCGACGGCCGCCCGGCTTCGAGTGACCGGCGAGACCGGCTCGACCGGGCGGTTGCTGGTCCCCGGTCCAGAGCCGGAGCGCCCGCTGACGCTGGACGCGGTCAGTGACGCGACCGCCGCCACGATCTGCCGGGACCTGGCCGGGCTCACGGCGCCGGCCCCGGCCGGCGGGCTGCCGGACACCGCACGGCTGCTCGACCTCCCGGCGGCCGGACTCCAGCTCGGCGGCGGCCGGACAGCAGGCACATGGGACCGCAGCCGCAGTCGCCTCCTCGCCGTCCTGGGCACGACCGGCCGGGAGGCGCTGAGCGTCGACCTGGCCGCGGACGGGCCGCACGCGCTGATCGCCGGGACGACGGGCGCGGGGAAGTCCGAGCTGCTGCAGACACTGGTGGCGAGCCTGGCCCTGCACCACCCGCCCGACCGGTGCAGCTTCCTCCTGGTCGACTACAAGGGCGGGGCGGCGTTCGGTGAGGCAGCGGCGCTGCCGCACACCGTCGGCGTCCTCACGGACCTGGACCACCAGTCGACGGCTCGGGCACTGCGCTCACTCACAGCCGAGCTCACCCGGCGGGAGCGACTGCTGGCCGAGCACCGCGCCCGCGACCTCGCCGACCTGCCGGAGACGGTGCGCGCCAGCCGACTGGTCATCGTCGTCGACGAGTTCGCCACGCTCGCCGAGGAGCTGCCCGGCTTCGTCACCGGCCTGGTCGGCATCGCGCAACGGGGCCGGTCCCTCGGTGTCCACCTCGTGCTCGCCACCCAACGGCCGGCGGGGGTGGTCAGCCCGGAGATCCGGGCCAACTGCTCCCTGCGGATCTGCCTGCGCACCACCGACGAAGGCGATGCCCGTGACGTGCTGGGCAGCACCCTGGCCGCCCACCTGCGTCCGGACCGGCCGGGACGGGCGTACGTGCGGACCGGCTCCGCGGCTCCCGTCCTGCTGCAGGTGGCCCGGGTCTCGGGCAGCAGCGCGGCGACGGAAGCCGCAGTGGCCGCCCGCCGGTGCCGGTGGCCCTCCACCTCCGCCGGATTCCCGGCCCCTCCCGCGACGGCAGCTGTCCCGAGCGACCTGCAGCAGGTGGTCGCCGCCGTGGGCGACCGGGCGAGGTCCGAGGGACTCGCACCGCCGGACCGCCCCTGGCTGCCACCCCTTCCCGACCGGCTGGCAGCGACCGATCTCGACCGGTGGGCGGTCGGGGCCGGGTCGCCACGGCTGCTGATCGGGTTGCTGGACGCACCCGACGAGCAGGCCCAGACCCCGCTGGAGCTGGACCTGGGAACGGCTGGCGGCTGGCTGCTGGTCGGTGGGCCACGCAGCGGGCGGACGACAGCGCTGCGCAGCGTGCTCACCGAGGCGGTACGCCAGCTTCCCCCCGGCGCGCTGCACGTGCACGTCCTGGACCACGGAGGCGGGGCGCTCGCCCAGGAAGCGGCCGGACTGCCGCACTGCGGCACCACCGTCGCCCGCGACGACGCCCACCGCAGCGTGCGTCTCCTGGCCCGGCTGGTCGAGGAGGTCGACCGACGGCGATCCGGCGGTGCTGCGGCCGACCAGCCGCTCCTGCTCGTGCTCGTGGACGGCTACGAGAGCCTGGTCGCCCAACTGGAGGACGCCGAGCCGGCGACGGGCGCAGCGGGGCTGCTGCGGCTGGTCCGGGAGGGCGCGGCGGTCGGGGTGACCGTGGTCCTCACCGCCGAGCGGGCCGTGCCCGGCAGTCGGGTGGCCGCCGCCGTCCGCACCCGGCTCGTGCTCCCGCTGCCCGACCGCACCGACTACGCGGTCGCGGGCGTGCCGGCGCGGGCCGTCCCCGGCCACCGCCCGCCGGGACGCGCGCTCGTCGGCGAGGATGCCGTCGAGTGCCAGCTCGCACTGCCCCGTGAGCCGCGCCCCCGCCCGGACCCGCCAGGCAGCCGGTCCACGGACCCGCCCATCCGGGTGTCGACACTGCCTTCGGACCCCGAACTGCTCCTCCCCGCGCGCGGGGAGACCGACGGTCTGTGGCTGCCGCTCGGCCCCGGCGGTGATGAGGGCACCCCGATCGGGATCGACCTGCAGCGCACCGGCGGGCTGCTCGTGGTCGGTCCACCCGGCAGTGGCCGGTCGGCCGCACTGCGGGCCTTCGCCGCGCACTGCGCGCACGCCGGCGCCGCGGTCGCCGAACTGGTGGCCGCGTCGGGTCCGCTCACCGCCACGGGAACGTCCGAGGGTTCCCCGGCGGGCGAGCCGGAGCCGCTGCGCCGCGGGGACGCGGCCGGCCTGCGCGCGTGGATCGGCGAGCAGGACGGGTCAGCACCGGTGGTCGTCGCCGCGGCCGACCTGACCACCCTCCCCGACGCGGTCAGCGAGGTGCTCGCCGCGCCGGTCAGCCCGGCCGGACGGCCGCTGGTCCTCCTCGCCACGGGGACGGCCGCCGACCTGGCCGGCTCCTTCCGCGGGCCGGTGGTGGCCCTGCGCCGCAGCCGGACCGCCGTGTTCCTGCGCCCCGCCCCCGGCGACGCCGAGCTGTTGGGGCTCCGGATCCCGCGCACCCCGCTGCCTCCTCGGCCCGGCGCCGGCTGGCTGGTGACCCCGACGCAGACCGTCCGCCTGCAGGTGGCCCGGCGACGGCGGCCACCGGCGCTGACGTGAGGCCGACAGTGAGCGCCGGAGAGGGAGCTGGCCGCACGACCTCAGAGCAGGTCGATCGCCGGGCCGATCTCCTGGGTGGCGTACCAGGCCAGCTCATGGCCCTCGACCTGGTCGACGAGGAACTGCGCGTCCTCGCTGCCCAGATCCGCCTCGATCACCACGTTCACCGCCGCCCGGACGTCGTCCTCGGCCTCGGTGACGTCGATGTGCGCGCTCGCGACGTCCCGCAGCTCGATGTCCGCGGTGGTGCGGGCAGCTCCGGCGTCGACCGCGTCGTCCTCCAGCGGCGTCACCGAGTCGTCCGGGACGTCGGCTGCCAGCACGACCCGGCGGCGGGCCGCCGAGGGGTCGTTGTCGATGAGCCGGAGGCTCGCCCGCGCAGCTGCGAGCAGCGCGGCGTACTCGAGCTCCTCGTCGCTCTCGCTGAGCTCGTAGAAGCCCCGCAACTGCGGCGTCACCGTGAAGACCGTGTGCGGTCCCTCCAGTCGGCCCTGGTCGAGCAACCGCTCCAGCACGGTCGTCGTGGCCGGCAGGTACACGCGCACGCGGTTCGCCTCCCTCTGTCGTCGGACAGCGACCGTAACGTCACCGGCCCCGCGATCTTCCCAGCGTGGGTCCCCGGCGGGGAGCGCGGGCCGGTCAGACGGCGAGCTCGACCAGGTAGGCGACCTCCTGCTCGATCAGGTCGGCGAGCGCATCGACGTCGCTCACGCTGTCCCGGTCGGCGTTCAGGCCGACGTACACGGTCCCGTCGTAGCTGGTCAGGCCGATGGACAGGCCCTGTCCCCGGGCCAGCGGCACCACCGGGAAGACCTCGACCATCCGGGCGCCGCCGGCGTAGAGCGGCACCTGCGGCCCCGGCACGTTGGACACCACGAGGTTGAACAGCCGGCGGGACAACCCGCTGGCCGCCCGGGCGCCGAGCGCGTGCAGCGTCGGAGGGGCGAAGCCGGACAGTGCGCTGAGCGTGTCCGCGCCGACCGACTGGCTGCTCGGGGCCAGCCCGCGCATGGCGAAGCTGATCCTGGCCAGCCGCACCCGCGGGTTCGGCTCCCCCACCGGCAGGTCGACGAGGAAGGAACGCACCTCGTTGGCGGCCGCGGCGTCCTCACCGCGGACCGAGACCGGCACCAGCGCCCGCACCGACGTGCTGCCCACCACCGGCTCCCCGCGCGAGAGCAGCCACTCCCGCAGCGCACCGGTCACCGAGGTCAGGAGCACGTCGTTGACGGTGCCGCCGTGGGCCTTGCGGACCACTCGGAGGTCCTCCAGCGAGGCTCGGGCCACCGCGACCCGCCGCTGCCTGCCGATCGGGGCGTTCAGTGGGCTCATGGGCGCCGGCGAGACCGCCGTCCGCGCGACCGCCGTCACCAACCCGCCTGCCACACCGGCCCAGCGGGCGGCCGTGGCCCGCAGGTCGCCGACGGCGGTCCGGGCGGTGTCCAGGACCGCCGACGGCCGCTGGAGGTAATCCTCCACCGCCTCCCAGACCAGCGCCACCGAGCCTGGCGGCCGGCGCGGCCGCCACTCGTCGGCCGCGGGCGGCACCGGCCGGACGGCGTCGGGCTCAGGGTCGAGGATGACCTGGCCGATGTCGATCGCGCCCAGCCCGTCGACGAGGGCCGGGTGGGTCTTCGTCACGACTGCCGTCCGGTCGCCGTCCAACCCCTCGACCAGGTACATCTCCCAGAGCGGGCGGCTGTGGTCCAGCGGACGGGCGGTCAGCCGGGCGACCAGGTCCAGCAGCTGGTCCTCGGTGCCGGGGCGTGGCAGTGCCGAGCGCCGGACGTGGTAGCTGATGTCGAAGTCGGGGTCGTCCACCCAGGCCGGGTTGGCCAGGTGACCGGGGACCTCCACCACCTTCTGCCGGTACCGCGGCACCAGCGGCAGCCGGCTGCGGACCAGCTCGGTCAGCCCCTCGTGGTCCAGTCCGCCGTCGTGGCAGTCGAACACCAGGACACCACCGACGTGCATGGGGGTGCCCGGCTCCTCCAGGTAGAGGAAGGACGCGTCCAGCGCGGTCAGTCGCTCGACCAAGGTGACCTCCCTCACTGTCGGCTGCCACACGCTACGACGGCGCACCGCGGCTGCACACCCCACCCCCTCGCGTCGGGATCTCAGCGACGTCGCCGCCCGCGTCTGCCGACCGGCTCGGACACTCCGCTCAGCTCGGCGGCGAGCGACCGCAGGCCGGCCCGCAACGCCGAGTGCGGAGCGACCTCCGCGAGCGTGCGGCCGGCCGCGAGCGCAGCGTCGGTTGCCCGGCGGTCGGCCGGGAGGAACGCCCGCACCTCGCGGCCGGCGAAACGACTGAGCGCGGCGGCGATCTCCTGCCGCGCGTCCCCGGGCACCGGGCCACGGCGGACCTGGTTCACGACGACCACCGGCTCCACCTCCGGCAGGACCTCACGCAGCTCAGCCAGCGCCCGCACCGTCCGCTGCAGCGCGACGGGATCGGCACCGCTGACGCACAACACCTCGTCGGCGGCCTCCAGCACGGTCAGGGTCGCCCCGTTGCGGCGCGGCGCGGCGGTGTCGAAGGAGAGCTCCTCGTCCTCCTCCAGCGAGAAGCCACAGTCGACGATGGTCAACGCCGCGAGACGACGCGCCTCCTCGAGGACGACGGCCACCGCCTGCGGCCGCAGCTCGGGCCACCGATCCGCCCGGGCCAGACCGGTGAGGACCCGCAGGTGCGGACTCAGCGCCCAGGCCAGCCGTGCCAGGGAGGCCAGGTCGAGCGTGCCCGCCGCCGCCTGCCGGGCCGCCGCGGCGACCCCCGGTGACTCGTCGAGCAGACCGAGCAGCTGGGCCACCACCCCGCCGTAGACGTCGGCGTCCACCAGCAGCGCCGGGACCTCCAGGCGCGCGGCCTCGTCGGCCAGCCCGACCGCCACGGTGGTCCGACCCGGGGCCCCGGTCGGGCCCCAGACGGCGATGAGCCGCCCCCGCCCGGCCGGCCGGGCCGACGCCTCCGGCGGTAGGCCCAGGACGGGCAGGGCGCCGCGCGGGTCGGCGACGTCGTGACCGGCGACCGGCGCGCCCGTCACCGCATCCCGGAGCGCCTGGGCGATCTCCTCGGGTTCCGCGTCGGCCGGCAGCACCCGGACCACGCCGAGCTGCCGCAGCCGCTCGGCAGCCCGCGAGTCCCCCGGCTCCACCAGCCCGACCACCGCCACGCCCGCCGCGGTCAGCCGGGCCACCGTGCCAGCGTCGAGTCGCCGCAGCTCCGCCGACAGCAGCGCGGCCTGACCGGTGCCCGTCGTCGCGGCGGCGAGCAGATCGGCGACGTCGACACAGCGCCGGACGACGGTGACGCCGTGGTCCTCGCGGTCCAGGGCGCCGACCAGCTCGGACTCCCAGGACGCCCCGGTCACCGCGGTGAAGACCTGCAGGGCCATCAGCCGGTCGGCCCCGCCGGGCTGGTGCCAGAAGGTGACCCGGCGCCGCCGGCGTCCACCGAGTCCCGGACCACCACGACCAGGCCGCGACCACCGATCGCACCCAGCACGTCGGCCGCGTCCTCCGCCGCGACGGCGACCACGACCTGCACGGTCGTCGTCGCGGTCGACAGCACGCCGTCCCCGCGCCCGGTCACCGCCTGCACCGGGGCTGCGGACACCACGAGGGCCACGGTCCCACCGGTCTGTCCCGCCGCCCCGACCGCCGGGTCGGCGACGGCGTAGACGTCGACCATCTGGCCGCGGGCCAGGCTGGGCGGGACGTAACCGGCCTGCACCGGCAGCGCCAGCTGCACGAGCCCGGTGGGCTCCTCCAACGTGGAGCGGGGCAGCAGCTCACCGGCGCGGACCGCGCGGCCCAGGACCCGGCCCTCGGGATGCGTGCTGGTGGCGAGGTAGTTGCCGGCGACGTCGTCCAGCCGGACCGACACCGCGACCAGGTCCCCGTCGGCGAGGACCGTGCCTGCTGCCAGGTCGCTGGAGGCGGACCAGACCGGCACGGTCGCGTCGGCCGCGGTGACGACCCGGGCGCCGAGGAGCACCGAGCCGAGCACCAGCAGGACCCCGAGGATCAGGCGCAGGTCCAGCCAGCGGGGCGGACGCACGCGCCGGGGCACCGGGCCGCCGGGTGGCGCCTCGGTGCGGCCGGCGGCCGGAGCCGCAGTGGTCGCACTCATCGGTCGCTCATCCCTCGCCCCGTCCGCCTCCTCCCGGCGTGCTGCTGCGTCGCCGACCTCGCCGTCCTCGGGCGCGGAGGGAGATCATGACCGAGGGACGGGCCGCCGCGCAGCCGTTGTCCACACCTTCGGGTGGACGACACGGCCCTCGCTCACCCGGCTGCCACACTGGCGGGCACCTTCGACGGGAGAACACCGACCCCATGGCCACCCAGCGCTTCCTGACCCTCGACGACGTCGCGGAGATCCTCAACGTCTCCTGGTCGCAGGCCTACGCGC
>JAOPVN010000113.1 GCA_025966175.1 Modestobacter sp.
TCGGTGCACGTCGAGCCGGCGATGCTGACCCTGCTGGACACGATGCCGGCGCTGGTCATGACCGACCTGGCGTCGGCGAGCCCGGTCGACTGAGAGCGGGCAGGGACGTGTCGTACTGGCTCGAGGGTCTGGGCATCGGGGTGGCGGCGGTGCTGCTCAGCTGGGTGGTGCTCGTGCTGCTGGCCCGCCGGCTGCCGCCGGGCGCCACCCGGGAACTGGCCCGCTTCCTGCCCGCTTGCGTCACCGCGGTGCGCCGGCTGCGCCGCCATCCCGCCGTGCCCCGCGGCGCCAAGGTGGCGCTGGTCGTGGCGGGGTTGTGGGTGCTCTCGCCGATCGACCTGATCCCGGAGTTCCTGCCGGTCATCGGGCCGCTGGACGACGTCGTCGTCGTGGCGTTGGCCCTGCGCTACGCCGCCCGTCGGGTTCCCCGGGACGTCATTCTCGAGGCCTGGCCGGGCGACCCGCGCATCCTGCTGAGACTGCTGGGCCCGGCTTCCCCGGATGAGGCGGGGGAGCCGGGCCGCGGCTGAGCGGGCCGGTCAGACGCCGACCGCCTCCTCGATCTCCTCGTCGGCGCGGGTCTCGGCGGCACCGTCGTCCGTCGAGTCCGCGGTGGGCGCCGGTGGGGGGACGGCGACCGGGGCCGGGGACGGCGCGACCGCGGGGGTGCTGCGGCGGCCCTCCAGCAGTCCGGCGACGGTCGCCATCGCCAGTCCGGCGACCGCCCACAGCGCGATGGTGAGCACCTGCGAGCCGATCCCCAGGGCCGGGAAGTAGAGCAGCCGGCGGGCCGCCTCGACCAGGCCGGAGCCGATCCAGAAGCTGTGCAGGGAGGCGAAGAAGCCGGGCTGCACGGAGGGGGCGAAGACGCCGCCGGCCGAGGTGAAGTTCAGCATCACGAACAGACCGACCACGGTCAGCGTGGTCCACCGGCCGAGGAACGAGTGCAGGGCGACGCCGATCCACACCACGGCGCTGACGTAGAGCCAGGCGAGCAGGCCGATCTGCACCGAGGAGTTCGGCAGTGCGCCGTACAGCGGCCCGGCGACGGCGGTGGCGATGGCGGCGATGACCGCGGCCACGCCCAGGCCGAACAGCAGCCGCAGTCGCATCCGCAGCCGTGCGCCGGCCGCCCCGATGGCGATGGCCGCGCTGTAGCCGCCGACGGAGAGGGCGACCAGGTAGAAGAACGCGCCCTGACCGGTGGGGTCGGTGTCGGCGGTGGGCACGACGTCGGTGATCTGCAGCGGCAGGCCCTGCGCCAGCGCGACGGGGGAGAGCATGCGCTGCACGATGGTCGCGGTGGTGTCCGAGGCGGCGCTGGCGATCAGCAGCGTCGGGTGGGCCGGGTCGGGCACGTAGGCGCCGGCGATCTCCATCTGCTCCAGCGCTGAGCGGGCGTCGTCGACGGTCGGCACGGTGCGGACGGCGGCCATGTCACCGAGGCTGTCCTGCAGGCCCTGCGCGAAGGTGGCCACCTGCGGGCCCGATCCGACGACGTCCAGTCGCATCCCGTGCGGTGCGGGCTGGTGGAAGGCGCCCAGGTAGGCCAGCGCCATCCCGGTGGCCAGCAGGACCGGCACGATCAGGTGGGTGAGCAGGTGGTGGACCACCGTGCGCGTGGGGGTGGCCCCCGTTGCCGCGTGCGCAGACACTGCGACGTCCCTCCGCTAGGTTGTAAAATGCAACTCTAGGAACGGGGTTGCACGCTACAACATTCCGGAGTGGTGTCGTGGACCGCGAGGAGATCGCCGCGGCGGTGCAGCGCGAGCTGACCGTCTTCGCCCGCCGGGTGCGCGGAGTGCCGCAGCGGCTGCACCAGGAGCTGCCGCTCGTCGCCTACTCGATGCTCAGCTCGATCGACGCCGCCGACGGCTGCCGCAGTGTCGACCTGGTGACCCTCTACCGGCTGGACAAGTCCACGGTCAGCCGCCAGGTCGGGGACCTGGAGCGGCGCGGCCTGGTCGCCAAGACGACCGATCCGGCTCACGGGCGGGGCCAGGTGCTGGCCGTCACCCCGGCCGGTCGAGCCCTGCTGCACGAGGCGGCCGCCACCCGGCAGGCCGAACTCACCCGCCGGGTGGCCACCTGGAGCGACGAGGAGCTGGCCGCGTTCGCCGCGGCCCTGCAGCGCTACAACGCCGCCGAGCCGGACTGAACGGCCGGCGGTCGCCTCAGCCGGTCGAGCGGGGCTGGGCGGGGTTGGTCGGATCACCGTGGGACGGCGGGTTCATCGGCGGGCCGGACGTCGCCTCGGAGACCTCCGAACCGCCGGCCGGGGGAGCGGCGTGCTCGGGTTGCGGCGCGCCCGGGTCGCCGCCGGAGGGCTGTGCCCCGGCCTGCAGCTCCTCGAGCCGGTGGGTCATCGCCTGGACGACCTGCACGCGGTTGGCGTGCGACTGCTCGTAGGTCAGCACGGTCTGCAGACCGTCGGCGTCCAGGGTCCGGATGCGGGAGATCAGGCTCCCCACGGGCAGGTGGTCGTAGTCGGGCAGCGGGAGATCGGTGCGCTCGGACATCCCGGCTCCTCCTCGGTCGTGGGGACAGGTCCCGGACCGCCTACCCGGTCGGTCCCCGCTGACACCCGGGGTGTGAGCCGGGGGGCGGTGGGTAGGCGGCGAGGACGCCCCCCGGGGCCCAGCCC
>JAOPVN010000117.1 GCA_025966175.1 Modestobacter sp.
TGGGATGCGCCGAACATCGACATGACCCTGGCCAACGTGATCGGTGCCCGGCCGACCGCCGCCTCGCGGCCGCGGTTCGACGCGATCGCCGCCTGGTTCGTCGACGGCGCCGAGGCCCCGGGTGCCCCGCAGCAGCCGGAGGTCGAGGCCGCCGTCTTCGCCAACGTGCCGCCGCAGCACGCCACCTCGCTGCAGCGCTGGGTGGAGGCGCTGCGCAGCTTCGGCTACGCCGTCTTCGCCCGGCCCAAGCTGCAACCCGACGACGACATCGACCAGTCGATGCTGGACCACATCAGCGTGCGGGCACACAGCCACGAACTGCGCCGGCTGGTGGTCTTCTCCGGTGACGGCCGCAACTTCGCCGAGCCGCTGGAGGACCTGGCGCGGTCGGGCACCGAGGTCGTCGTCGTCGCCTTCAGCGAGGTCGCCGGCTACGCGATCAGCTCCGAGCTGCTGCAGTTCGTCGACATCGAGGACGTGCCGGGTGCCTTCGCCGCGCCGCTGGACCGGGTCCGGCTCGACGCCCTGCCGGTGGACGGCGCCTGGCTGCGGCCGACCAAGAGCCTGCGCGACGCCGCCGGCGCCTTCTCCGCTCGCCGGAGCTAGCAGAAGGACCCCGTTCCGAGGCTCACCCCTCGCAGGCTCGCGGTGAGCCTCGGAACGGGGCCGTCAGCGGCGGGCCAGCCGCCGGACGCCGGGGGTGTAGGGCAGCGAGTAGTGCTCGAAGACGGCGGGCTCCTCCTCGACGGTGAGCTCCCCGTCGGTCTCGATCGACGGCGCGTTCTTCGCCAGGTCCTTGCTGACGGTGACCCGCACGTGCCCCGGGGCGACGGTCGCGTTGGTCAGCGGCACGAAGGTGAGCTTGTGCCGGCCGATCATGCCGGTGGTGACCGCGGCGAAGAAGGGCTGGTCCGTGGCGGTGTCCACGTAGACCGACTCGAGCGTCCCGATCTTGCTGCCGTCGGGGTCGATCACGTTCATGGTGCGCCAGTCACGGATGTTCTCGGCCGGGAACACGCGGTCCTCCTCTGGTTGCGGGCAACTGTTCCTCCCTGCCCGCCCGGCGCCCGGCTGAACCTCCTTTGCGCGCTGAGCTGGGGAATCCCATACCCCCCGGGGGTGTTGAAACAGGTGATGTCAACAGGAGGAGGAACCCGTGAAGGGTGACCGTGTCGAGGTCGTCGTCGACGCCGGCGGCAGCAGTCGCACCTACGAGATCGAAGCCACCCGGGCCGGCCGCCGGGTGGAGACCACGCACGGCCGCGGCCTCGTGGAGGTCACCGAGGTGACCCGCGGCGGCACCCCCGTGCGCACCGCCCGGTTCATGGCGGGCCGCGTGCTGGCGCTCGTCGAGCACCCGGCTCCCCGCCGGGCCGAGGACGACGAGCCGGCCGGCGCGACCGTCCGGCCGGTCCGTGCCGCCTGAGGAAGGCCCCCCGTGCCCCCCACCACTCGCAAGCTCGCGGCGGGACCCTGCAGGGGGGCCACGGCGCAGGAGCTCGTCGTGATGGTCGGGCTCCAGGGGTCCGGCAAGTCGACCTGGGTCGCCGAGCACCTCGCCGGCAGCCACGTCGTGGTCAGCAAGGACCACTGGCCCAACGCCCGGCACCGGGAATCCCGCCAGCGCCGGGTCGTGGCCGAGCAGCTCGCCGCCGGCGCGAGTGTCGTCGTGGACAACACCAACCCGTCACCGGCCGAGCGGGCGCCGCTCCTCGAGCTGGCGGCCGAGGCGGGCGTCCCTGCCCGTGCCGTCGTCATCGACACCGCGATGGAGACGTGTCGGCAGCGCAACGACGTCCGCACCGGGCGCGCCCGCGTACCCGAGGTGGGGCTGTTCAGCACCGCGGCGAGGCTGGTCCTCCCGAGCACCGCCGAGGGGTTCGCGCAGGTGCAGGTGGTGTGCGCTCAGGCAGCCGGGCCGGACGACGACCGCGGGCGGGGCACCGACGCGGCGGCGGCCATCCCCGAGGGCAACCGGGCCCAGACGCGCTTGCGCCCGGGGTCGCTGCACCAGCCGTAGTCGACCGACAGCTGGGCCACCATGGGCAGCCCCATCCCGCCGAACGCGGGGTCCCGGTCGATGGCCGGGCGCGGGGGTGCATCGGGTGATCCGTCGGTCAGCACGATCAGCCAGCCGGTGGTGAGAGCGACGATCAGCGCCTCGACCGCTCCGCCACCGTGCCGCAGCGCGTTGGAGGACAGCTCCTCGAACACCAGCAGCAGGCCCTCGCGGGCATCCTCGGTGGACCGGGAGGCGAGGGAGGGATGGGCCAGCCGCGCGCGCAGGTCCATCCGCACCCGAGAGGCGTCGTGCACCGTCGGCAGCTCCCACCGCCAGACGTCGCCGTCCTCGGTCGGGACCGCCGCTGACGGCCAGACCAGTCCACTCACGCTCATGGCCCTCCCGCCAGGCCGGTTCCTCCGCCGGGCACCATCGTGGCCGACGCTGCTCCGTCCTGCAGCACGGGGGGTCCGATCCGGGCGCGGCGAGCTCAGTTCGCGGGTGGCGTCCGCCGGTCCCCGGGCCGCGGAACGACTCCCGGCATGCCCTGCACGTCCAGGCGCTCCAGCAGCCCGGTGAGCTCCAGCGGCCCGGTCACGATCCGGCTGGTGGCCACCACCCGGACGTGCTTGTCGGCCGCCTCGGGGTGCTGGCTCAGCCAGACCAGGGCGGTGACACCGGCCGAGCCGAAGAAGGTCACCCCGGACAGGTCGATGGTGAGCAGCTGCCCGGCCCGGCGCAGCGCGCGCAGCAGCGTCCGCTGCAGCAGCGGGTTGCTGGCCGCGTCGAGCTCGCCGCGGACCTGCGCGAGCACCTGGTCCTTCTCCGGGCCGTCGACGACGGTCACCTCGAACGGTGCCGCATGTCCCGACGTGACGGTGCTGATGAGTCCTCCTCGCAGGGGATCCGACCGTTCCCCCGCCGCCTGCTCTCCGCCGTGTGCTCGACGTCTCCGGCGCACCGATCGTGTGCGCTGTCCTGGCCGTTCCGAAACCGTGCTGGCCCTCCGGTCCCCCCATGGGGGGACCGGTCAGCGGTCCTGCGGCCCGGCGGCCCCGTTCCCGAACGCCGCGAGGCGGCTGACCAGGAACTCCACGGCTGCCTCGCTGTCGACGCCCTCGGCCACCTCGACCGCGTCCGCCGCGCTGGACGTGTGCCGGCGGTCCACCAGCGTCTGGCCGCGTCCGGTGCCGGGCCCGGTGTCCACGACGACGTCGCGGCGCACGGTCTGCAGCGTCCCGGGCACGATCGCCTCGGTCAGCGCCAGGGCGTCGTGGACGACGACCCCGTCGGTGCCGTAGGTGCTGCGTGCGTGGTCGAGGTACTGCCCCAGGATCGCGGCGGCCTGGGCCCCGACCGGCCCGGCGGCGGCGAACCGGGCGATGCCGGCCTCGGCGAGCACGGTGGGCAGGGTGACATCCAGCCCGACCATGACGGTGGGCAGACCGGCGCCGAACACCACCGCGGCCGCCTCGGGGTCGGCCCACACGTTGAACTCCGCCGCTCCGGTGACGTTGCCGCCGCGGGTCGCGGACCCGCCCATCACCACCAGCCGGCCGATCCGCGCGGCCGCCTCCGGGTACACCGCCAGCAGCAGCGCGATGTTGG
>JAOPVN010000145.1 GCA_025966175.1 Modestobacter sp.
ATCTGCGCCCGCTGCAACGCGGCCTGGGACTCGGTGACCCCGGCGAAGGCCGCCTGCGCCTGGTTGATCGCGTCCTGCACGTTCTGCGGCAGCTCGATCTTGCTCAGCACGAACCGCGGGTGGATGACCGCCGCTGCGGCCGCCTGGGCGCTGGAGTTCGCGGCCAGTGAGCAGGAGGCCACCAGGTCGGCGCACTCGACGTTGCCGATCTCCTGCCGGAGCACGTTCTGCACCAGGTTGCCCAGGGTGAAGTTGAGGAAGGCGCTCCAGCCCTCATCGCCCTCCCAGGCGGCGATCTGGCCGCCGGGTCCGGGGTAGGTGCGGGTGCCGTACTTGTCGTCGAAGGCGGACATCACGTCCTCGTCGGTGAAGTTGACGTCGAAGTAGAACGTGCCCTCCACGCCGACCAGCACGCCGTCCTTCGTGGGCACGTTGATGACCTCGTTGGAGTCGGCGTCCTCCTGTCCGCTGACCTTGAAGTTCCGCTGCGTCGAGGGGTACGGGTGCTCGGCGGAGAACAGGCCGGTCGAGGTGAGCGAGGAGTTGGGCTGGATCACCTGCCGGATGCTGTTGTCGTCGAACGGGCCGCCGTTGCGCACCACCACGACGTGCCCGCCGTCGGCCTTGGTGAACCCCGCGGCGAAGGCGATGCCGGGGACCAGGCCGCCGAGCACCACCACCAGGACGACGACCAGGCTCGCCAGCACCCGCAGACCGCGCCCCTGCTTCTGCGGTGGGTGCAGGGGCAGCTGTCCCGGAGCCGTGGCGGCGGTCGGCGACGACTTCGAGCGCTTCGGGAACTCGACGGGCACGATCTCTCCTGCAGGTGGGAGCGCTGGTGCGGCGGCAGCGGACTGTACGACCGTGAGGCGGCCGGCGGGGAGATGTGTACGTACGCCGTTCCGGATCTGGGACGGGTCTGCCGAGGCGGGGTCGGCACGCTGGAGTTGAGCGGGGCCTGGGACGGCCGGTGCAGCGCAGCCGGCCAGGCCACCCCCGTCCGGGGGTGGCCTGGATCACACCGGCCGCTGAAGATGGGCCTCTGTCCGACGCTGGAGCAGCGGTGCGGTGAGGACCGCCGCGCTGACGTGGTCCGGTCCGTCCGAGCAGCCCATCCGGTCCCCAGTGGGCCGACGAGTCTGGAGGGTCGATGAAGACCAGAGCCGCTGTTCTGCGCGCCGTCGGGGAGCCGTTCGAGATCACCGAGATCGAACTGGACGAGCCGAAGGCCGGTGAGGTGCTGATCCGCTTCGTCGCGGCCGGCCTGTGCCACTCCGACGAGCACCTCCGGCACGGCGACATCGTGCCGCGGTTCCCGATCGTCGGCGGCCACGAGGGCGCCGGCATCATCGAGAAGGTGGGCCCGGGGGTCACCCGGCTGGCGCCCGGTGACCACGTCATCTGCTCGTTCCTCCCGGTCTGCGGGCACTGCCGCTGGTGTTCGACCGGGCGGTCCAACCTGTGCGACCAGGGGGCGACCATCCTCGACGGGATGCTGCCCGATGGCACCTACCGCTTCCACCACAACGGGGAGGACCTCGGCGGGATGTGCATGCTCGGCACCTTCTCCGAGCGCGCCGTCATCAGTGAGAACTCGGCGGTGAAGGTGGACGCCGACCTCCCACTGGACAAGGTGGTGCTGATCGGCTGCGGCGTGCCCACCGGCTGGGGCTCCGCGGTGCACGCGGCCGCCACCGAGCCGGGCGACACGATCGCGATCTACGGCATCGGCGGGATCGGGATCAACACGGTGCAGGGCGCGGCGCTGGCCGGCGCGCGCAACGTCGTGGCGATCGACCCGCTGCCCAACAAGCGAGAGGCAGCGGAGCAGTTCGGCGCCACGCACACCTGTGAGACGCCGGAGGAGGCGCAGGAGCTGATCCAGCAGCTCACCCGCGGGGTGGGGGCGGACAAGGCGATCATCACCGTGGGCGTCGTCGACTCGAAGGTCGTCAGCGACGCGGTGACCGTCATCCGCAAGGGCGGCACCGTCGTCATCACCGGCCTCGCCGACCCGACCAAGGTCAACATCGAGCTCAACAGCGCCATGCTGACGTTGTTCGAGAAGACGGTGAAGGGCAGCCTGTTCGGGTCCGGTGACCCCTTCAACGACATCCCGAAGATGGTCGAGCTGTACCAGTCCGGCGATCTGAAGCTGGATGAGCTGATCACGACGACCTACACCCTCGACGAGGTCAACCAGGGGTACGAGGACCTGGTGGCGGGCAAGAACATCCGCGGCGTGATCCGCTTCGACACCCCGCCGCTCGAGGGCGCTCCCTCCTGACGCTGAGTAGCCGTGGCCGTGTCCGGAACTGCCGGGCACGGCCACGGATCACGTCCGGGCGCGGGCGCACACTCGATGTCGGACCCCGACCGGAAGGCTGCCGTGACCCTGGAGACCGCGAACCCGCCGACCACGGTCATCGGCCTGGGCCGTGAGCGGGAGGTGCTCACCGTCGCCCTGCAGACCAACCGGCACGTCGTCCTGGAGGGGCCACCGGGCACCGGCAAGTCGACGCTGCTGCGCTCGATCGCCGCCGACGTCGGCCAGGACGTCGTCTTCGTCGAGGGCAACGCCGAGCTGACGCCGGGCCGGCTGATCGGCCAGTACGACCCCGCCGCGGTGATGGCCGAGGGCTACGTGCCCGACAGCTTCACCGACGGGCCGCTGCTCACTGCGATGCGCGGCGCGGGCCTGCTCTACCTCGAGGAGCTGAACCGCATCCCCGAGGAGACACTCAACGTCCTGATCACCGTGCTCACCGAGGGGGAGATCACGGTCCCCCGGCTGGGGCACGTGCGGGCCAGCTCGGGGTTCCGGCTGATCGCCGCCATGAACCCGTTCGACGCCATCGGCACCGCGCGGGTCGGGCAGGCGATCGCCGACCGGATGTGCCGCGTCGTCCTCGGGTACCAGGACGCCGCCGCCGAACGGGCGATCGTCGGGGCCGTCACCGGGGCCGACCCCTCACCGATCGGCCTCGCGGTCCGGCTGACGCGGGCCACCCGCGAGCACCGCGACCTGCGGATGGGCTCCTCGGTGCGAGGGGCGATCGACCTGGTGCTGCTGCTGGGCGGGCTGCTGCGGATGCGCGGCGGCTACGGACTGTCCGCCACCGGCGCCCGCGAGACCGCCCGCGACGCCATGTACGCCGCGCTGTCCGGCCGGATCAAGGTGACCGAGGGCGTCGAGCGGACGCCGGAGTCGATCCTGGACGAGATCCTCGACGAGGTCTGGCCCGCGGACATGCCCCCGCCGGAACCCGACGAGCCGGGCGCCGACGGCCAGGACGAGCAGTTCGCGGGCGGCCAGGGAAAAGGTGAGGGCCTGCCGTCCGAGACGGCAGGCACCGACTCCGCGTCCGCCCTGCGCCGTGACCGCGCGGGCGGCGGCTCCCGCCGGCAGACCAGTCGGCGGGAGATGCAGCTGCGCCACGGCTCCTTCGACGACGTCAGCCCCCAGGTGGGCCAGCTCGACGAGGACGCCTTCGCGGTCGTGATGGCCGAGGACCCCGACGCCGCCGCCGCGATGCTGGCCGACATGGCGCTGGCCACCGACCGGGACCTGCGCGCGGCGGCGCGGCGGCTGGCCTGCCGGGTGTTCATCCAGGTCGGCCGGGTCGGCCGGGCCCGCAGTCGCGGGACCCGCCGGCTGGTGCACAACCGGCGTTCCGACGGAGATCTCGATCTCGACCGCACCCTGGACCGCTGGACCGGCAGCTGGCCGCCGGCGTCCGAGGACCTCGTGACGCGCACCTGGACCGGGCACCGGCGCGGGGTCTGCCTGCTGGTCGACAGCTCGGGCTCGATGAACGGGCTGGCCGTCGCCATCGCCGCGGTCGCGGCCGCAGGTGTGGTCCTGGCCGCTGACGAGAAGCTCGAGACGAGCGTGCTGACCTTCGCCGCCGAGGTGGAGGTGCTGCAGCGGCAGGGACAGACCCGGGCCGCGGAGGACCTGGTCGGTCAGCTGGTCGCGTTGCGCGGGCACGGGGTGACCGACCTGGCTGCCGCGCTGCGCGGCGCCCGACGGCAGCTGCTGTCCACCAGCGCGGACGAGCGGATCGTCATCCTGCTCTCGGACTGCCTGCACACCGCGGGCGACGCCCCGGAGGCCGCGCTGGCCGGGATCGACCGGCTGCACGTGCTGTACCCGCTGCCGACCCCCGAGGCCGAGAGTGCCGCCCGGGCCCTGGCCGCCCGGGGCGGAGGGACGGCACTGCCCGTGCGGACGCTGACCGACGTCGGCCCGGCGCTGACCCGGCTCCTCGGCTGACCCGCGTCGATCAGGGCAGCAGACCGAGGCGCCGGGCACGCACCACGGCCTCGTGCCGGGTGTGCGCGTCCAGCTTGGCCATGGCGCTGCTGAGGTAGCTCTTCACCGTCTCCGGGCGCAGGGACAGCCGGCGCGCGGACTCCGCGTTGCTGCAACCGAGCGCCACCATGGCGAGGACGTCGGTCTCGCGGGGTGCCAGCCGTACCGAGGAATCGCCGACCGCGGAGGTCCCGAGAGCGGCCAGCCGGGCGCAGGCGGCGTGCACGCGAGAACGCAGTACGTCGTCGGCGAGGTCCTGTGCGATCAGCCGCAGATCGGAGTGGACGGCCCGGAGCTCTTCCCACCGGGCCGGGTCGTCGAGCTGCGGAGGAGGTCCGGTCCTGCGGGCCGGGACCCTCATTAGCCGCGGCGCGCCGTCCGGTACGGCCTCCGCGCCAGTCAGCACGGGCTGGGCCATCGACACCTCCCTGATCAGGCGACCGGACGTCCCGTCCCGCGGGAGTGGCTCCCGCGGGACGGGCTCGGCTCAGTGGTCGGCGTCGGTGTAGACGATCATCCCGCGGATGTTCTTGCCGTCGCGCATGTCCCGGTAGCCCTGGTTGATGTCCTCCAGGGCGTAGCGCGTGGTGACCAGGTCGTCGAGGTTGAGTTGGCCCTCCTGGTAGAGCGAGAGCAGCTCGGGGATCGCCGCGCGGGGACTCAGACCACCGAAGATCGCGCCCTGCAGGTCCTTCTGCAGCAGCGTGAGCTCGAACAGGCTGAGCTTCACATCGATGTTGGCGGCGTTGCCCATGCCCGTGACGACGGCGCGGCCGCCCTTTCCGGTCACGCTGAGCGCGGCCGCGATGTCCTCGCCCTGGATGTCGCCGACGGTGATGATCGTCTTCTCCGCCATCCGGCCCCAGGTCAGCTCGTTGATCGGGCCGGTGGCCTCCTCGATGCTGGCGAAGGCGTGCGTGGCGCCGAGCTTCATGGCCCATTCGCGCTTCTGGGCCACCGGGTCGATGACCATGACCCGCTTGGCACCGGCCGCGGCCGCGCCCTGGACGGCGTTCATGCCCACGCCGCCGGCACCCATGATCACGACGTTCTCACCGGGCCGCACGTCGGCCACCTTGGTCGCCGAGCCCCAGCCGGTCGTGACGCCGCAGCCGACGAGGGCGGCCACGTCGAGCGGGATGTCCGGCTGGATCTTGACCACCGACGCCTGGTGCACCGTGATGTAGGGCGAGAAGGTGCCGAGCAGGCACATCGGGACGACGTCCTGGCCGCGGGCCGTGACCCGGTAGGTGCCATCGGAGATGGACGTGCCGGCGAGCAGGCTGGCGCCCAGATCGCACAGGTTCTGCTGGCCGCGCGAGCACGGCGGGCACTGCCCGCAGGCGGGGATGAAGGCGGTGACCACGTGGTCGCCCTCCTTCAGCCCGGTGACGCCGGGACCGACCCGGGTGACGACGCCGGCGCCCTCGTGGCCGCCGATCACCGGGTAGAAGGCAACCGGGGTGCCCCCGGTGACCAGGTGTTCGTCGCTGTGGCAGAGCCCCGAGGCGGCCAGCTCGACAGTGACCTCTCCCTCCCGGGGGTCGCCGATCTCGATCTCCTCGACCGACCACTCCTCGCCCACGCCCCAGAGGATCGCGCCCTTGGTCTTCAACCCGTGTGTCCCTTCTGGCCCGCCACCGTCTGCGGGCGCACGCCGGACGCCGCGTCGTTGCGGCGTGTCTCGCGTCACAGCGTGCGGAGCTGCGGGAGTGCCGTCAAGGCGGCCCGTCGGTGGTGCAACGTCGTGCAACGTTGCCGCTCGCCTGCGCGGGAGTCCAGATGCCCCGGTCTGCCCGGTAGGAGTGGCGGCTCCGGCGGTCCGCTGCTTGGTCGGACACGACCTGACACCGACCTCCGACAGGAGCACCGTGCCCTCCCTCGTCGGTGCCGCGACCGCCGCCTACTCCGCCGCGCTGGTCGCCGCTCCCCGGATCCTGATCGGGCCCTGTGGGCTGGAGGACTCGCCGGACACCCGCACCCTGGCCCGTGCCCTCGGCGTCCGGGACGCCGCCATCGGGCTGGCGATGATCGCCGTCCCGGCCGGCCGCGCCACCCGGGGCAAGATCGTCGGCTTCGCCGCCGCGTGGGGTGCGCTCTGCCTGATCGCCGGGGTGCTGGACGAGCGCGCCGGCCGCTGAACCACCCGGCAGACTCGGCCGCGTGACGGTCGTGGTCGTCGGCGCCGGGCCGGTCGGAGTGACCGCGGCGCTGCTGCTGGCCCAGCGCGGGATCGACGTCCTGGTGCTGGACCGGCACTCCTCGGCCCATCCGCAGCCGCGCGCGGTGCACCTGGACGACGAGTCGCTACGGGTGCTGCAGGCCGCCGGCGTCGCGGACGCGTTCGCGGCGGTGAGCCGGCCGATGGCCGGGCTCCGGCTGCTGGACGGCGCGCACCGGACGCTCGTCGAGTTCCGCCGCGGCGCCGGTGAGCACGGCTGGCCGCAGGCGTCGATGTTCGACCAGCCCGACCTGGAGGCGGTGCTGCGCGCGGCCCTGGTCGCCGAGCCCCGGGCGCAGCTG
This sequence comes from Modestobacter sp., assembly GCA_025966175.1. GTDB lineage: Bacteria > Actinomycetota > Actinomycetes > Mycobacteriales > Geodermatophilaceae > Modestobacter. The sequence continues at coordinate 6,839 of JAOPVN010000145.1, forward strand.
CGTGGCGGCGTCGAGGTGTTGCACGTGGAACACGACGCCGGACCGATCCGTCTCGTCGTCCGGGATGCCGGTGTCGAGGAGGAGCTCCTCGCCGACGCCGTGCTCGGCTGCGACGGCGCGAACAGCACCGTGCGGCGGCTCATCGGGGCGGGGATGCGCGACCTCGGGCCGGCCGAGCGCTGGCTCGTCGTCGACCTCGTTGCCGACGTCCCGCTGGACGTCTGGCCCGGCGTGCACCAGGTCTGCGACCCGGTCCGCCCGGCCACCTTTCTGCCGATCGCCGGGCCCCGCTACCGCGCCGAGTTCCGGCTTTCCGACGGCGAGACCGCCGCCGACCTGGACCTGCCGGCGCTGCTGGCCCGCTTCGGCGCGGCGGGGTGCACCGTCACCCGGGCCGCCGAGTACACCTTCGCGGCCCAGGTCGCCGACCGGTGGCGCAGCGGGCGGGTGCTGCTCTGTGGGGACGCCGCGCACCTGACCCCGCCGTTCATCGGGCAGGGGCTGGGCCTGGGGCTGCGGGACGTGCACCAGCTGACCTGGAAGCTCGCCGCCGTCCTGGCCGGCGCGGACGACGCGCTGCTGGACACCCACCAGGCCGAGCGGGCGCCGCACGCCCGGTCGCTGATCCGGCTGGCGGTGCTGCTGGGCAGGCTGATGACCGGCGGCGGGGACCGGGCGGCGCTGGTCCGGCGGGCCGTGCTGGCCGGGGTGCGCCGGCTGCCCCGGCTGGCCGCGTTCGCCTCCGCCAGCCGTACGCCGCCGCTGCGGCCCGGCCCGCTGGTCCGCCGTCCCCGGTTCGCCCCCCGGTCCCCGGTCGGCAGCCTGCTGCCGCAGCCGCCGATCGCCGGGCCCGAGCGGCTCGACGACGTCCTCGGGCCGGGCTGGGCCGTGCTCACCGCGGGCGGACCGGTGCCCGTGGCGTGGCCGGGCCGGGTCGTCCGGGTCGCCGACCTGGGCTCCCCGGAGCTGGCGCGCTGGCTGGGGCGCCGGTCGGTACTGGTCCGCCCGGACCGGATCGTCGCCGCTAGCGTGAGCAGCTGATGAGTCTCGACGTCGCGGCAGTCCGCGCCTCCTTCCCCGCCCTGGCCGCCGGCACGGCGCACTTCGACGGCCCGGGGGGCTCTCAGACGCCCGCCGTCGTCGCGCAGGCGGTGGCCGCCACCCTGGTCGCCCCGATGGCGAACCGCGGCTCGATGACCCAGGCCGAGCGCAACGCCGACGCCGTCGTCGTGGCCGCCCGGCACGCCGTCGCCGACCTGACCGGTGGCGACCCCGGCGGCATCGTCTTCGGCCGCAGCGCCACCTCGCTGACCTACGAGCTCTCCCGGGTGCTGTCGGCCGGCTGGGGCCCGGGCGACGAGGTGGTCGTCACCCGGCTGGACCACGACGCCAACGTCCGGCCGTGGGTGCAGGCCGCGAGCGCCCGTGGCGCGACCGTCCGGTGGGCGGAGTTCGATCCGGGCAGCGGCGAGCTCGACCCCGGCGCGGTGGGGATGCTGATCAACGAGCGGACCCGGCTGGTCGCCGTCACCGGCGCGTCGAACCTGCTGGGGACCCGGCCCGATCTGCCGGCGATCACCGACCAGGCACACGCGGTGGGTGCGCTCACCTGGGTGGACGGCGTCCACCTCACCGCGCACGCACCGGTGGACGTGGCCGCCTTCGGCGCGGACTTCTTCACCTGCTCGCCGTACAAGTTCCTCGGCCCGCACTGTGGTTGCCTCATCGCGGCGCCCGATCTGCTGGAGACCCTGCGCCCGGACAAGCTGCTGCCCTCGACCGACGCCGTCCCGGAGCGGTTCGAGCTGGGCACGCTGCCCTACGAGCTGCTGGCCGGCACCACGGCGGCCGTCGACTTCCTGGCCGGCCTGGGCGTCGGTGGCACGCGGCGCGGCCGGCTGGTGACGGCGCTGGACGCGATCGAGGCCCACGAGGACCGGCTGCGCGAGCGGATCGAGAACGGCCTCCGGGACCTGCCCGGGGTGACCGTCTGGTCACGGGCCAAGCGCCGGACGCCGACGCTGCTGATCACCGTCGAGGGCCGGGATGCCGCCGACGCGTACCGCTTCCTCGCCGCGCGGGGGGTCAACGCCCCGGCCGGGTCGTTCTACGCCCTGGAGGCCTCCCGCTGGCTCGGGCTGGGCGACGCCGGCGG
>JAOPVN010000196.1 GCA_025966175.1 Modestobacter sp.
GGCGGTCGGACACCGGATGGCCCCCATCTGGCTGGCGCGGCATCGGGTCGCCGCCGGTTCGCGCGATCACGCTAGTGCAGCGCAATGGGGCGTCCGTTCACCTGTGCGGGGGCAGCGCGAGCAGCTCGTCGACCACCTCGACGAGCGAGGTCCCGCGCACGTGCGGCGGGTCGAACACCGCCGCGTACGAGCCCTCCGCGCGGGCGGCCCAGCCCCCGGTGAGCCCCGCGCGCTGGGCACCGTGCACGTCCCACGAGTGGACGGCGACCAGCGCCATTCGCTCGGGGGCGACGTCGCAGACCCCCGCCGCCCAGAGATAGGCCGCCCGGTCCGGCTTCCAGGTGCGGATCGTCTCGCTGGACAGCGTGCGCTCGACCAGCGGGCTCACCCCGCCGCGGGCGAGTCCGGCCTCGGCGACCCCGGGGGATCCGTGGGTGAGGGTGATCGCGCGGACGCCGGCCTCGGTCAGCCGGCGCAGCGCGGGCTCCACGTCCGGGTACGGGGCGAGCTCCAGGAACGCGTCGGCGATCGCCGAGCGCTGCTCCGCCGGCAGCCCGGTGAGCTGGGCGAGCGCCGCCTCGAACGCCTCCCGGAAGGGGCACCAGGTGCCGGTCGTCGAGGCCGCGAAGCCCAGCAGCAGGGTCCGGCCGAACACGGTGGGGAGCAGGTCGGCGGGCTGACCGTGCTCGACCAGGGCGGCGCGGACGGGCGCCAGGTCCAGCAGGGTCTCGTTGACGTCGAACGCGACGACGTCGGGGCGGGTGCGCGGCTCGGTCACGACTCCAGGGTGCCGCGCCGGCGGCGCCCGTACCGGACGACGATCCACGCCACCGCGGCGACGACGGCCGCGACCAGGGCGTAGTCCAGGAACCCGACGTAGCGCTCCACCAGCTCGTACTGGGTGCCCAGCGCCACGCCCGCCCCGATCAGGGCGGCGTTCCAGATCGCGCTGCCGATGGCGGTGTAGAGCAGGAACTGCGGCCACGGCATGCGGACCACCCCGGCGGGCACCGAGATGAAGCTGCGGACCACGGGGACCAGTCGCCCGAAGAGCACTGCCGCACGGCCGCGCCGCTCGAAGGCGCGGAACGCCTTGTCCACGTCGGCCGCGTCGACCAGCGGCAACCGGTCCAACCACCGCCTGCTGCGCTCGGGCCCCAGCCAGCGACCCAGCTGGTAGAGGAACGCCGCGCCGAGCACGGAGCCCGCAGTGGCGGCGAGGAAGGCCGCGACCAGGCTCATCCGGCCGGTCTGGGCCAGGTAGCCGGCCAGCGGCAGCACCACCTCGCTGGGGATCGGGGGGATCACCGTCTCCAGCAGGATCGCCAGCCCCACCCCCACCGCGCCGAGCGCGTCCATGAGGTCCAGCACTGTTCCCGTGAGTCCGCCCGGGTCGGCGACAGCAGGCGTCGGCACGGTCCGGTCAACGGCGGTGGGGTGCCCGCGGTTCCTCTACCGTCGGTCCATGCAGCGCTTCACCACCCGCGCCGTCGTCGTCGGGGACCACGCCGGCACCGTCGTCCCCGATGCCGTCCTGGACGTCGAGGACGGGGTGATCAGCTGGGTCGGGGCCGCCGCGGACGCCCCGCCGGCCGGGGACGACGCGCAGGTCACCGCGCTGCCCGGCGTCCTCGTCCCGGGCATGGTCAACACCCACTCGCACGCCCCGATGGTGCTGTTCCGCGGCCAGGGCGAGGGGCTGCCGCTGGACCGCTGGCTGCGCGAGGTGATGTGGCCGCGTGAGGCGAAGCTCACCCCTGAGGACGTCGAGGTGGCGATGACCGCGGCGTCGGCGGAGATGCTGCGCCACGGCGTCACCACCAGCGTCGAGATGTACTTCCACCCCGACCGGATGGCCGCGGCCGTGCACCGCACCGGTGCGCGCGGGCTGATCACCCATCCGCTGATCGAGCTGCCGGGCACGGGGACCTTCGACGAGCAGCTGGCCCGGGCGGTCGACTCGGCCGGCGCCGAGGACGACCTCGTGGAATACGGCATCGGCCCGCACTCGGCCTACACGGTGCCGCTGCCGGTGCTCACCGCCGCAGCGAAGGCCGCCCGCGAGCACGACCTGCTGCTGACCGTGCACGTCGCGGAGACCGCGACCGAGGGCGACGACCTGCTGGCCACCCACGGGCTGAGCGTCCCGCAGCTGCTCGCCGCGCACGACGTGCTGGGTGGGCGGGTGCTGGGCGCGCACTGCGTGCACATGGACGACGGCGACCTGGAGCTGTGGCGGGAGTACGACGTCGCCGTGGCGCACTGCCCGGGCAGCAACACGAAGCTGGCCAGCGGCACCGCCCGGCTGCGGGACATGCTCGACCTGGGTATCCGGGTGGGGATCGGCAGCGACGGGCCGGCGTCCAACGACAACCTCGACCTGTTCGAGGACCTGCGGCTGGCCGCCCAGCTGGCCCGGCTGCGGGAACGGGACGCCACCGCGCTGACCGCGCCGGAGGCGTTCTGGCTGGCGACCGGGGGAGCCGCGGCGGCGATCGGCCGGGACGACCTCGGTCAGCTGGTCGTCGGGCGGCGCGCGGACCTGGTGCACGTCGACACCGAGGACATCGCCTTCGTGCCGGTCGGCGACGTCGAGGACCTGCTCACCCACCTGGTCTGGTCGGTGGGCTCCCGGCACGTGCGCGACACCTGGGTGGGCGGGCGGCAGGTCGTGGCCGGCGGCGTCTCGACGACCGTGGACGAGGCGGAGCTGCGGGCCGACGTCCAGACCCGGGCGATGCGGCTCGCCGGCCGCTGACCTGGTCGATCGAGTCCCCGGGCGCCGGAACGCGCCCCTCGGACTCCATCAGGGGCGCAGGGAGACCGTCTCACCGCGACCGACGGTGCGGATGTCGCCGGGCAGTCGGCGGTCGGCGACGGCGGCCACGAAGTCGCCCAGCGGGCTGGTGAACACCGAGTAGTCGTCGAAGTGCACCGGCACCGTGACCGGCGGCTTGAGCAGTTCGACCAGGTCGGCGCCCTGCCGGCCGTCCATGGTCAGCAGGATGCCGGCGATGCGGGTGCCCCCCAGGTGCGGGATGAGCACGTCGAGCGGTCCGCAGCGCTCGAGCACCTCGCCCAGGAACGGCCGGTAGAGGGTGTCGCCGCTGAGGTAGCCGCGCCAGGTCACCGTCTCGCCCGCGACCCCGTCGTGCACCAGCTCCAGCACGCTGCCCATCACCTGCGGCAGCAGCCGGTCCAGCGCCCCGGGGCCGTGGACGCCGGGCACGCTGGTGATCCGCAGCGTCGTCGTCCCGCTGGTCAGCTCGTGGGTCTGCCAGGGGCGCAGGTCCGCGGTGCCGGCGAACCCGCGCCGGGCCAGGCAGCGGGCGGCCTCCGGGGTGGTCACCACCGGGGTCTCCTTGGGCAGGGAGCGGGTCGCGATCCGGTCCCAGTGGTCGCCGTGCATGTGCGACAGCAGGATCGCGTCGAGCGCAGGCAGCTGGGTGGGTTGCAGCGCGGGCTCGGTGAGCCGTTTGCTGCGCAGCCCGTAGCCCAGGTGGGCTCGCTGACCGCGGTGCAGGAAATTCGGGTCCGTCAGCACGGTGAAGGGACCCAGTCGCAGCAACGTCGTCGCGTTGCCGCCGAAGGTGAGCGTGACGTCGTCCTCGTCGCCGGCCATGCCCGTGGCTACCCCGCGGGGAGTCCGCCTGCACGTCCGCGGGTGCGCTGGTGGTCGTCTCCGCTCCGCCGGGACGACGATGAGCGCACACTCGCGGCACGGTCGACGCCTCGGGTGGCCAGCTCGGGAGGCGGGGAGGCAGCCGTGGGCATCGTCCTCGAGCTGATCGCGCTGGTCATCGCCGTCGGCCTGGTCGCGGGCCTGTGCGACCGCTTCGGCTGGCCGACCCCGCTCGTCCTCGTACTGGTCGGTGCCGCGGCCTCGTTCGTGCCGGGCGTGCCCGAGGTGCGACTGGACCCCGAGCTGGTGCTGAACGCGCTGCTCCCGCCGCTGCTGTACGCCACCACGGCGCGGACGTCGCTGTTCGACCTCAAGCACAACACGTTCAGCATCCTGGCGATGTCGGTGGTGCTCGTCGTCTTCTCCACCCTGGTCGTCGGCTGGGTGACCTGGCTGCTGCTGCCGGGGGTCGCCCTGGCGGCCGCAGTCGCGCTGGGCGCGGTGGTGGCCCCACCCGACGCGGTGGCCGCGGCCGCGATCGGCCGCCGGCTCGGTCTGCCGCGACGGGTGGCGACGTTGCTGGAGCAGGAGAGCCTGCTCAACGACGCGGCGGCGCTGATCGCGCTGAGCGTGGCGGTGTCGGCGCTGACGTCCTCGCCCTCGCCGCTGAAGGTGACCGGCAGCTTCCTGTGGGCGGTGGTCGGCGCGGTGCTCGTGGGTGGCGCGGTCGCCGCGGTGCTCGCCGTCGTCCGGAGCCGCCTGCGGGACCCGGTGCTGGACACCCTGGTCTCCTTCGTCGCGCCCTACCTGGCGTTCCTGACGGCGGAGTCGCTGCACGCCTCGGGGGTGCTCGCCACCGTCGTCACCGGCTTGGCGATGGCCCAGCTCTCCCCGCGCATCCAGACCGCGTCCGCCCGGGTCACCGAGGTGATCACCTGGCGCACGGTCGCCTTCGTGCTGGAGAACGGGGTCTTCCTGCTGATCGGCCTCCAGCTGCCCGGGGTGCTCTCCGGGGCCGCCGCGACCGACCTCAGCACCGCGCAGCTGGCCGTCGTCTGCGCCGGGGTGCTGCTGGCCACCGTGGTCGCGCGCGCCGTGTTCGTCTTCGGGCTCGCCGCCGTCCTGGCGGCCGGGACCCCGACGATGCGCCGGCTGTCGTGGGGCCCCGCGGTCGCCGGGCTGGTCTCCTGGGCCGGCATGCGCGGCGTGGTGACCCTCGCTGCGGCGCAGCTGCTGCCCGAGGACCTGCCCGACCGCGACGTGTTGTTGCTGGCGGCGTACACCGTCGTGGTCGGCAGCCTGCTGCTGCAGGGCTCCACGCTGCCCTGGCTGATCCGCCGGGTGGGTCTGCCCCCGCCGGACGCGGCCCAGGATGCCCTGCAGGCCGCCGAGATCGCGGATGCCGCGACCGCCGCCGGGCTGCGCCGGCTCGCCGAGCTGGCGACGGGGAAGGAGCCGGAGGGCGTACTGGACCGGCTTCGCGACCGGTCGATCGCGCGTGCGCACGCGGCCTGGGAGCGGTTGGGCCGGCCGCTGGCCGACCAGGACACGCCGTCGAGTGTCTATGCACGGCTGCGGATGGCGATGCTGGATGCCGAGCGGGGGGTCGTCGTCCGGGCTCGGGACGGCGGCACGGCCCCCGTCGAGGTGCTGGCTGCCGCCCTGGCGGCGATCGACCTGGAGGAGTCGCTGCTGGACCGGCACGAGGAGGTGGAGTCCCTCGAGCGGGAGGAGGCGCTGGCGCCCCGGCAGCGGGAGGTGACGTGCGCCCACCTCCGGGCCGCGCCGGCCGGGGAGTCGCACCCGGCGGCGGCGTGCGAGGACTGCCTGATCGAGGGGACGACGTGGGTGCACCTGCGCGCCTGCCTGACCTGCGGGCACGTCGGGTGCTGCGACTCCTCGCCGCGGCAGCACTCCCGGGCGCACTTCGGCTCCCGGGGGCACCCGGTCATCGTGAGCGCCGAGCCGGGCGAGGCGTGGCGGTGGTGCTGGGTGGACAGCGAACTGGGCTGAGCTGCGCGCTCACCGCGCGGCGAGGAGCACCGGCAGCCGGTCGACGAGCCCCCGGCAGGCCGCCTCCACCTGCGCGCAGACGGTCTCGAAGCCCTCCGGGCCACCCCCGTAGGGGTCGGGCACCGACTGCCCGGGCGCCCCGTCCGGGTCGAAGTCGCGGAGCAGGGCCACCAGCGGCCGGCGCCGGTCGCCGACCATCTCCTCCAGCGCCGCCACGTTCGAGGTGTCCAGCCCGACGAGCAGGTCGAAGTCGCCGACCAGGTCGACGGTCATCTGCTGGGCGCTGTGCGTCGTCGGGTCCAGGCCACGGGCGGTGAGGACGGCGGCCGAGCTCGGGTCCATGGGACCGCCCTCGTGCCAGTTCCCGGTGCCGGCGGAGGTGACGGCCACCCGGTCGCGGAGCTCGTCGTCCGCGGCGAGCAGCGACCGCAGCACCACCTCGGCGATCGGCGAGCGGCAGATGTTGCCCAGACAGACGAAGGAGATGCGGTAGGGGTCGGTAGCCGTGCTCACGAACGACATCGTCTCCCGTCGGTCCCGCCTGGTAGACACGGCCCGTGGCACAGACCCGTTCCGTCGACGAGTCCTTCCTCGCCCTCCCGTTGTCCGCGCTCGCCGAGGCCGCGCTGGCCCGGGCGGTCGACCTCGGCTGCGAGCACGCCGACCTGCGGGTGGAGCGGATCCGCACGCAGAGCATCCGGCTGCGGGACGCCCGGCTGGAGGCGCTGAGCGACGGTGAGGACCTGGGGCTCGCCGTCCGCGTCGTGCACGAGGGCACCTGGGGCTTCGCCTCCGGCGTGGTGCTGACCGCGGCCGAGGCCGTCCGGCTGGCCGAGGAGGCCGTCGCCGTCGCGCAGGTCTCCGCCGCGATGAACACCGACCGGGTCCAGCTGGC
>JAOPVN010000204.1 GCA_025966175.1 Modestobacter sp.
CCCCGCGCGGCGGAGCGGGGGCCGCGGGCGCGTGTCCGGCCGCTCGTCGGGCAGCGTCGTCGCAGGCCCCGAGGCGAGGATGCGGAGGGCGGCCACTGCGGGAGCACCCAGCGGTGACCGTCCGGCCCGCAGGTCGGCGAGCACGACCTGGGTCAGCGTCGCCCGCAGCGCCGGGTCGTCCTCGGGCACGGACCGCTTCGTGTGCGTCACCCGGCCAGGACGGCCTGGATGTCCAGCTCGACCAGGAGCTGCGCGCCGACGAGAGAGAGCCCCAGCTCGACCGCCTGGTTCCAGTTCATCCGGAAGTCCTCACGGTTGAGCTGAGCGGTGGCGGTGAACCCGGCGCGGACCCCGCCCCAGGGATCGGGCCGGGTGCCGCTGTAGCGCAGGTCGAGTGGGACGTCCCGGGCGGTGCCCGCGAGCTCCAGGCGGCCGCGCACCCGCCAGCGACCGGGTCCGGCGGGTTCGATCGCGGTGCTCCGGTACCCGACCACCGGGTGGGAGGCCACGTCGAGGAAGTCGGCCGACCGGAGGTGGTCGTCCCGTTGCTCGTTGCCGGTGTCGATGCTGTCGGCGTCGATCCGCGCCTCGCAGGTCGACTCCTCCAGCGGGTCGCGGACCACGATCTCGCCGGAGAAGGTCTGGAAGCGGCCGTGCACCTTGGACAGCCCCAGGTGCTGGCCGGTGACGCCGATCGACGAGTGGGCGGGGTCGATGACCCACCGCCCGGTCCGCGGGGTCGCCGCGTCACCCGGGCGGCCCAGCGTGATCGCCCCGAGGTCCACGCCGTGCGGGGTGATCGACACGCTGCGGGCCACGGGGACCGACCCCGGGGCGGCGACGATCACCGTCGCCGACCCCGGGCCGGGCACCGCGAGGGCGAACCGGCCCTCGGCGTCCACGGCTGCCCGGCCGAGCTGGGTGCCGCTGCGGTCGACGAGCGTGACCGTGGCCGACTCCAGGGGCCAGCCGTCCCGTCCGCGGATCGATCCGGTGACCGCCGTGACCAGGCCCCCGGTCACCTGCCACCGCCGAGGGTCATGTCGTGCGCGACGTCGTCCCCGGCAGCGATCCGCAGGCCGGCGGCGACCGGGCCGAATCCGCTGGCGATGAGCGTGTAGTCACCGGCCAGCAGGTCCTCGAAGACGAACTCGCCCTTCTCGCCGGTGCGGGTCGTCGCGAGCACGTCTCCGGCCTCGTCCAGCAGGCTGACCGTCGCCTCGGCGAGCGGCCGCTGGTCGCTGTCGGCCCGGACGACACCGCTCACCCGGGCCCCGCCGGCGAGGACGAGATCCTGCTCCAGCGGTCCGTCCCCGAGGACGACCGTGACCGCCACCGGCTGATGTCCGGCCGCCTGCCCGGCGAGGGTGTACGTGCCGGCGAGGAGCTCGGCCACCTCGAAGCGGCCGTTCCCACCCGTCACGTGGCTGCCCACGACCTCGCCCTGCACGTCGGTCAGCGTGACCAGGGCGCCGGCCAGCGGCTCGCCGTCCCCACCGCGCACGTGCCCGCACAGGACGGAGCCGCCGGCGAGGACGACGTCGCGGTGCACGGGGGAGTCGGCCAGCGCCACCATGGAGGCGTTCGGCGCCAGTTGCGGAGCGGCGGCGATGAGCAGATAGGTGCCCCCGGTCGTGGGGTGCAGCCGGTAGTCGCCGTCGGCTCCGGAGCGGCTCCGGTCGACCTGGCGGCCGCTGACGTCGGTCAGGGTGACCGACGCGCCGGCCAGCGGCCGGCCGTCGCCGCGCAGCACCCGGCCGATGACGACCCGGCCGGTCAGTCGGCTCGCTGGGGTCGACGCCGTGGCCGGTTCCGGGGTGGTGCCGGCCGGTCCGTCGGCCTCGGCGGGCACGAGGTGCTCGGGGGTGGACTCCTCGTTGGTCAGCGAATTGCTGCTGCGCAAGGGGACCTCCTTGATGAAGAGCACGGCGAGCACCGCGACCGCCGAGATCACCGCGGCGAAGACGAACAGGTCCCCGATGACGTCGCCGTAGACGCCGCGGACCAGGTCCCGGACCGGCGCCGGCAGCGCGGCGAGGTCCAGGGACTCCGATCCGCCGCCGGACGGCGCGGGCGCGCCCATCGCCCGCAGGCCGTCGGCCACCTGGGTGCTGACCCGGCTGGCGGCGATCGATCCCAGGACCGAGACGCCGGCCGCACCGCCCATCGAGCGGAAGAAGGTCACCACCGACGAGGCGGCGCCGATGCTGCGTACGTCGACGGTGTTCTGCACGGCGAGCACGAGGTTCTGCATCGCCATGCCGACGCCGAGCCCGAGCAGCGCCATGTAGCAGGCCATGAGGCCGTAGCTGGTCTGGTGGTCGATCGTCCCGAGCAGGCCCATGCCGGCCACCAGCAGGACGGTGCCGAGCACCAGGAATGCCTTCCACCTGCCGGTCTTGGTGATGATCTGGCCGGACACGGTGGAGGAGATCAGCAGCGCGCCGATCATCGGGATGGTCGCCAGGCCCGCCTTCGTCGGGGACCAGCCTCGCGCGATCTGGAAGTACTGACCGAAGAAGACCGATGCACCGAACATCCCGACGCCGACCGCGATCGACGCGATGATCGCCAGGGCGGTGGTGCGGTCGCGCACGATGGGCAGCGGGATGATCGGCTCCCGCACCTTGCTCTCCACCAGGACGGTCAGGAGCAGCGCCACCAGCCCGCCGCCGGCCATCACTGCAGACTGCCAGGACACCCAGGCGAACTGGTTGCCGGCGTAGGTGACCCAGATCAGCAGATCGCTCACCGCGGCGCTGATCAGGGTGGCGCCCAGCCAGTCGATGCTGACCTTCTGCTTCACGACCGGCAGGTGCAGCGTCTTCTGCAGCAGCCCCAGTGCCACCAGGGCGACGGGCACGCAGACGTAGAACGTCCACCGCCAGCCCAGCCAGGAGGTGTCCACGATGACGCCGCCCAGCAGCGGGCCGCCCACCGTGGCCACCGCCATGACCGCACCGAGATAGCCGGAGTACTTCCCCCGCTCCCGCGGCGGGATGAGCGCGCCGATCACCACCTGGGCGAGGGCCTGCAGCCCACCCATGCCGACGCCCTGGATGACGCGGAAGGCGATGAGCATGCCCATCGACTGGGACAGGCCGGAGAGCGCCGAGCCGATGACGAACACGACGATGGCGGCCTGCACCAGCAGCTTCTTGCTGACCAGGTCGGCGAGCTTGCCCCAGATCGGCGTGGTCGCCGTCGCCGCCAGCAGGGACGCGGTGATCACCCAGGTGTACTGCGACTGGGTGCCCTCCAGCTTGGAGGTGATCGTCGGGAGCGCGTTGGAGACGATCGTGGAGCTCAGCAGGCCGACGAAAAGAGCCAAGAGCAAGCCGCTGAGCGCCTCCAGCGTCTCCCGTTTGGTCATCGGCGCGTCCGCGACGGCGTCCGCGACGGCGACGGGCGGCGGGGCGGCCCGGTGGGTCGTGCTCATGCAGTGGTCCTTTGCAGGTGAGGGCTGCCTCATGGGCATGCCGGTGCCGTGGAACGGGGCGTGCGAGTGGCCGGCGCGTCAGTGCGCCGGACGCAGGTCAGGGGCGTCGCCCGGACGCTCGTCGAGACGTGCTGCGGGGCGGAAGGGTGAGTGCCGTGGGGGAGTGGCCTCGGCTACGCCGCCGCCGGGGTGTCCCCGGTCGGGGCGAGGCCGTCGCGAAGCCGGGTGAGACCGGCCAGCAGCGCCTCTGCCGATCCGGGCTCCCACTCGTCGATGACCGCGGAGAGGAGACGCAGCCGCTTGTTGCGCCGGTCAGCCAGGCACTGCCGCCCGCGATCGGTCAACGACAGCAGGCAGGCCCGTCCGTCCCGAGGATCCGGGCGGCGGGCCACCAGGCCCCGATGTTGGGCGACGGCGACGGTCCGGCTGATCACCGAGGTGTCGACGCCGAGACCGGCGGCCACCGCGCCCAGGCGCAGCTCGCCGGTGTCGCTCAGTCGCCCCAGTACCGCGATCACCGACGCCGGGACGTCGCCCATCGCCTCGGCGGTGGTCTCCAGCGCCCGGGTCCTCCGGACGATGCTCGAGAACGCGGCCACGATCTGCGGGCCGATCTCCTTGTCCACTGGTTCCCCCCATTGGTTGTCGACGCCAACGGTAGGCAGAGAAGTTGTACTCCGCAACCATCCTGGTCACGGCCCTGATGGCGGGATGACGGTGTGGATGGTGGTGGCCGCGGCCTCGCCGTCCCGGCGGTGGCGTTGATGTAGTGGCGTTGATGTAGTGGCGCTGATGTACCAGTGCGCGGAGGTCACCAGGGGCTGAGCTCGCCGGCTGGTCGAGAGAGTGGCTCAGCCACCTCGGCGAGCACGGTCCCGGCTCGGGCCTCGTCGCCCCTGGTCCGGTCTCGCGGACGGAGTGCCGCCCCCCGGCCGACGTCAGTCGACCGGGGTGAGGGCCGCCGCGGATGGCTGAGATCTCCTGGGGAAGTGGACACGCCTCACCAGCGTCGTGCATCATCGGTGGCGTAGGGGAGTACCCCTCCGCGGAGCGTCGTCAGTACGGCCTGCAATCAGGCCCGGCGCTATCGGCCCGGCATCTCGCCGGGCGGGGGAGACCTGCCGACCTTTTGTGTTGGAGGCCTCCGCCGTGGCAACCGTTGAATCTCCGATCGTCGCTGACCTCGTCGTCGACGAGGGCTGGGTGGCTCCCACCTGGGAACAGGTCGTGCGCGACCACTCCGCGCGGGTGTACCGACTGGCCTACCGGCTGTCCGGCAACGCCCAGGACGCGGAGGACCTCACCCAGGAGACGTTCATCCGGGTGTTCCGCTCACTGGCCGGCTTCTCGCCCGGCACGTTCGAGGGCTGGCTGCACCGCATCACGACCAACCTGTTCCTGGACATGGTCCGGCGCCGGCAGCGGATCCGCTTCGACGCGCTGCCCGAGGACACCGAGCGGCTGCCCGGCACCTCGCCGTCCCCGGAGCAGGTCTACGCCGACACGCATCTCGATCCCCAGATCCAGGCAGCGCTCGACGCGCTCTCGCCGGAGTTCCGCGTCGCGGTCGTCCTGTGCGACATCGAGGGCCTGACCTACGAGGAGATCGCGGCGACGCTGGGGATCAAGCTGGGCACGGTGCGCAGCCGGATCCACCGCGGCCGGGTGCAGTTGCGGGAGGCGCTGGCCCACCTGGCCCCGGGGCGTTCCGGCGGGGCAGCGGCGTAGCGGGCTCGTGCCCGACCAGCTCCGTTCCGGGCCTCTCACGGTCTCCCGTCCACCGAGGGCCCCGCGACGCCGCCGGCGTGACCTCTCCCAGCACCGGGCTGTCCCGGCCGGCACACGGGCGTCGTGGCCCTACCGGGCGTCGACCAGGATCTCGGCGAGGAAGTCGGCCAGTGCCTCGTGTCCGTCCAGGGGGAGGACGTGGGAGACGTACTGGTCCGGGCGGACGACGACCAGGCAGCCTGTGTCGCGGTTGATCCCCCGCAGGTCGAAGACGTCGCCGGCCGCGGGATCGGGGCAGAA